>DAHVFK010000140.1 GCA_027317055.1 Betaproteobacteria bacterium
GCCGAGGCGCGCGAGGAGCTCGCGGCCGAGTTGATGAAGAAATTGCGGATCTGAATCAGGAAGGGGCAACAATGGCAAGCAAGTCGGCACCTCCGGGAACGCGCTCAGTCGCGCGCTCGATAAAAGGGGCACGGTGGGCGGCACTCCTGGCTGGTGCGGCGCTGTCCGGCACGGCGGTGGCCGCCACATGGAATCTGCAACCACCAGCGACGGTAATCGCATCCGACATCCACAGCTTGCACGAGTACGTAATGCTGCTCGTGACGGTGATCTTCGTCGGTGTGTTCGGCTTCATGTTCTGGGCGATCTTCGCGCATCGGAAGTCGAAGGGACACAAGGCCGCGCAATTCCACGAGAATGTCACGATCGAGATTGTCTGGACCGTGATCCCCGCGCTCATTCTGATCGCAATCGTGGTGCCGGCGACCAAGGTGGTGATCGCGCAGAAGGACACTTCGAATCCCGACATCACAATCAAGGCCACCGGCTACCAGTGGAAATGGGGCTACGACTACCTCAAAGGCGAGGGCGCGGGTATCAGCTTCCTGTCCAATCTGGCGACGTCGCGCGATCAGATCGAGGGCAGGGCCAGCAAGGACGGGAACTACCTGCTCGAAGTCGACCACCCGCTCGTGGTGCCGGTCGACAAGAAAGTGCGCATCGTCACGACAGGGGCCGACGTGATCCACTCCTGGTCGGTGCCCGCCTTCGGCGTCAAACAGGACTCGATTCCGGGAATACTGCGCGACACCTGGTTCAAGGCCGACAAGACCGGAACCTTCCGCGGCCAGTGCTCGGAACTGTGCGGCAAGGACCACGGCTTCATGCCAATTGTGGTCAAGGTGGTGACCGAGCCGCAGTACGCGGCCTGGGTCGCCGAACAGACCAAGAACAACGCGGCCAAGAAATAACGGACCGAATCAAGGATCAGGAGAACATCGATGAGTGCAGTTCTCGATACCCATGGCCAGGCTCACGAACACGGGCACCACGACCAACACGGCGGTTACGGCGGCGTCATGCGCTGGATCACGACCACCAACCACAAGGACATCGGCACGATGTACCTGTGGTTCAGCTTCATCATGTTCATCGTCGGCGGGGTGATGGCGCTGGTGATCCGCAGTGAACTGTTTACCCCTGGTCTGCAGATCGTCAACCCGGAGTTCTTCAACCAACTGACCACCATGCACGGCCTGGTCATGATTTTCGGCGCGATCATGCCGGCGTTCGTGGGCTTCGCGAACTGGCTGATCCCGATGCAGATCGGCGCACCGGACATGGCCTTCGCGCGCATGAACAACTGGTCGTTCTGGCTCCTGCCTTTTGCCGCGTCGCTGCTGATGATCTCGTTCTTTACGCCTGGGGGCGCACCGGGGGTGGGCTGGACGATGTATGCACCGCTCACGGTTCAGCAGGGCATGGGGATGGACTTCACGATTTTCGCGGTCCACCTGCTCGGCATGAGCTCGATCATGGGCTCGATCAACATCATCACCACGATCCTCAACATGCGCGCGCCCGGCATGACGTTGATGAAGATGCCGATGTTTTGCTGGACCTGGCTGATCACCGCCTACCTGCTGGTGGCGGTTATGCCCGTGCTCGCCGGGGCGGTGACGATGACGCTTACCGACCGCCATTTCGGGACGTCCTTCTTCAACGCCGCGGGCGGCGGAGACCCGGTGCTCTACCAGCATATCTTCTGGTTCTTCGGCCATCCCGAGGTGTATATCATCGCGTTGCCGGCGTTCGGCGTGATCTCGCAGGTGATCCCGGCGTTCTCGCGCAAGCCCCTGTTCGGCTACGCCTCGATGGTCTACGCTACCTCGGCGATCGCGATTCTGTCGTTCATCGTCTGGGCGCACCACATGTACACCACCGGCATGCCGGTGACCGGGCAGCTGTTCTTCATGTACGCGACGACCCTGATCGCGATTCCGACCGGAGTAAAGGTGTTCAATTGGGTGGCGACCATGTGGAAAGGGTCGCTCAGTTTCGAGACGCCCATGCTGTTCGCGATCGGATTTCTGCTGATGTTCACGCTCGGAGGATTTTCGGGTCTGATCCTCTCGCTGGTGCCGATCGATATCCAGTTGCAGGACACCTATTACGTGGTGGCGCACTTCCATTACGTGATGGTGGCCGCGGCGCTGTTCTCGGCCTTTGCGGGCATCTACTTCTGGCTTCCGAAGTGGACCGGAAAGATGTACGACGAGACGCTCGGCAAATGGCATTTCTGGCTATCGACCATATTCTTCAACATGATCTTCTTCGTGCAGCACTTCCTGGGGCTGGCGGGAATGCCGCGCCGGGTTCCGGACTACCCGCTGCAGTTCGAGACCTGGAACCGGATCTCGACCGTCGGTGCGTTCGGCTTCGGGCTGACGCAGTTGTTGTTCCTGTACATCGTTGTCAAGACGATCCGCAGCGGCGAAAAGGCTCCCGATAAGCCGTGGGAAGGGGCCGATTCGCTCGAGTGGACGCATCTTCCTAGCCCGGCGCCATACCATTCGTTCGAGACCCCCCCGGTACTGAAGTAGGTGTCTGCGCATGAGCCGTAACGCCAAGACTGGCCTGATCCTCGCAACGATCGCGCTGATGTTCTTTCTCGGCATCATCGCCAGGTTCTGGCTGTACGGTCGATGAGCGAGGCGATGCGCCCCGGCCTGCTTGACGTGGTGAAGACGGTGCTTTTCGGCGCGCTGGGCGTGCGCCGCAAGACCGATCACGAGCGCCAGACGCAGCCCGTGAATCCGGTCTATCTCATCGTCGCGGGCGTCGTTTTCGCGGCGTTTTTCGTCCTTACGCTGATCGTGATCGTGCGGATCGTGGTGAGCTGATAACAATCGGAAAATCGAAAGCAGGGAGACCGCAACATGGCGCAGACCGCAACCACCAACCCGCGGCAGCACTACTTCGTGCCGCAGCCGATGCCCTGGCCGATCATGGGGTCGATCGCGCTGTTCTGCATGGCGACCGGCGCGGTGTTCGTTTTCAATTCACACCATGGCGGATGGATCTCGATCGCGCTCGGCTTCATGATCCTGCTGTACATGCTGTTCCGCTGGTTCGGCGCCGTGATCGGCGAGTCCGAGGCCGGCAAGTACGGTAAGTGGGAGGACGTGTCGTTCCGCTGGGGGATGAGCTGGTTCATCTTCTCGGAGGTGATGTTCTTCGCCGGCTTCTTTGGCGCGCTGTTCTACACCCGGGTGCTGTCGGTGCCGGACCTCGCGAGCCTGGAGAGCCAGGCGCTGCTGTGGCCGAATTTCACTGCCCACTGGCCGTCGGCCGGACCCGCGTTCAGCGAGAAATTCTCGCCCATGGCCGCCTGGGGTCTGCCCGCGGTCAACACGCTGCTGCTGCTGTCATCCGGCGTGACGGTCACGATCGCGCACTGGGCGCTGAAAGAGAACAAGCGCGCAATGCTGAGCCTGTTCCTGTTTTTCACCGTGGCGCTGGGGGTGGCGTTCCTTGCCTTCCAGGCCACCGAGTACGGCCACGCCTATTCGGAGCTCAACCTCAAGCTCTCGACCGGCGTATACGGATCGACGTTCTTCATGCTGACCGGATTCCACGGCTTCCACGTGACCCTCGGTGCGATCATGCTGAGCGTGATCCTGGTGCGCTGCCTGCTCGGACACTTCAAGCCCGATCATCACTTCGCGTTCGAAGCGGTGGCCTGGTATTGGCACTTCGTGGACGTGGTCTGGCTGGGGCTGTTCATCTTCGTCTACTGGCTCTAGGCGACCGCTAACCGGACAACCAGGAGGAGAAGGCGCCCGCGAAGCGCTCCGGAGGAGAAGCTCGATACGCCGCACACGGTGCGGCGTCTTTTTTTCGGCCCGCCCTTCAGGTCAGGCGGCCGGGGATGAAACCGAAATAGAATCCCGCCATCAAAAACAGGAACAGCAGAATAGACAGGCCCACGCGTATCGCGAGAGCCTTGACGGCTCGGTTCGAACCGCTCTGGTCATGGAACACGAAAAACAGCGCCGAGCCGAGACTGGCGACGATCAGAACGAGCACGGCGATGACTAAATAACGCATGGAGGGGGAAGTTTAATGGATACATGGCCCCGCTTCTACGCGTCCAGAGCATGATCAGCCCGACAGTTTTCCGTCCGACCTGGTGGGGCGCCGCGCTCACCGTGGCCGGCTGCGCGGCGTTCATCGCGCTCGGCAACTGGCAGACGCACCGGGCGCAGGAAAAGCGCGCGCTTGCCGCGCGGGTCGACGCGGCACTCGCCGGCCCGCCGCTCAAGCTGCCCGCACACCAGGTCGAGGCGGGAAATTTTGTTCTCCGGCGCGTAGTGGCCGAGGGCGAGTTCGTGCCGGCGCACACCGTGTATCTGGACAACAAGATCCACCAGGGCCGCGTCGGCTACGAAGTGGTGACCCCATTGCGGCTCGCCGGCGGAAACCTGCATGTGCTGGTCGATCGCGGTTGGACGCCGGCCGGTCCGCGGCGGGAGAATCTGCCGCAGGTCCCCACGCCGGGCGGCGAGCAGCGCATCGAAGGTCTCGCGTTGGCCCGTTTGCCGCGCGCATTCGAGCCCTTCCCGCGCACGCGGCAGGGGCGGGTATGGCAGAACCTGCCGCTCGCGGATTTCAGTAAAGCGAGCGGCCTCGCGCTGCTGCCGCTGGTGATCGAGCAGCGCTCGGTGACGCCGGATGGCCTGGCGCGGGACTGGCCCCACCCGGACAGCGGCGCGGCGCGCAACGAGAGCTACGCGCTGCAGTGGTACCTGTTCGCGGTGCTCGCGCTGGTGCTGTTCGTAGTTCACTCTTATCGCGCAGGACGCCGCCGTGGCAGCTGAGGGCGCCAAGCGCGCGCGACTGAAGCTGGCGCTGATCGGGCTGTTCTTTGCCCTGCCGTTCGCGCTCGCCTGGGCCGCGTACCGGTTGCATTGGACCCCGGGTCATAAAGGGAACTACGGCGAGCTGCTGCAGCCGCCGCGGCAGGTGCCCGGCGGCGGGCTGGTGGGGCTGGACGGCAAGCCGTTCTCGCTCGCGAGCCTGCGCGGCAAGTGGGTGATGCTCCAATTCGACGCCGCCCGCTGCGACGCTTACTGCGAGCGCAAGCTCTACTTCATGCGCCAGCTGCGCGTGGCGCAGGGCAAGGACAGAAACCGTGTCGAGCGAGTCTGGATCGTGACCGACGGTGGCAGGCCGCGCCGCGCCTTGATGAGCGCGATCGACGGCACCTACGTCGTGCGCGCGGCCGGCGGCACTGTCGCCGCAGGCCTCCCGCCTCGCGCGCGCGCCGTGGATCACATCTACCTCATCGATCCGCTCGGCAACCTCATGATGCGATTCCCGCGCGACCCGGACCCTTCGAAGATGCTGAAGGATCTGAAGCGCCTGCTCAAGATCTCGCAAATAGGATGAAGGCCTACCGCACGCTGGTCGCAGCCGCGGCGCTGCTCGCGTTCGTGGTGGTGGTGGTTGGGGCCTTCGTTCGCTTGTCCGATGCGGGGCTCGGCTGTCCCGACTGGCCCGGCTGCTACGGCAAGCCGGCGCCGACGCTGGCGAAGGACGCGATCGCGCGCGCCGTCGCTCGGCAGGGCGGCGAGCACGGCCCGGTCTCGCTCGGCAAGGCGTGGAAGGAAATGGGCCACCGCTACCTGGCGGGCACGCTCGGGCTGCTCGTTCTGACGATCGCGCTGCTGGGCTGGCTGCAGCGGCGCCCGCTCGCCCAATCGCCCTGGCTCGCCACCGCGATCGTCTTCGTGGTCGCGCTGCAGGCCGCGCTCGGGATGTGGACCGTGACCCTGCTGCTCAGGCCCGCCATCGTGACCGCACACCTGGCCGGCGGAATGACGACTTTCGCTCTCCTGCTCTGGCTTGGGCTGCGCCAGTGGCGCTTCGTCCCCGCGCCCGAGGCGCGTAGCTTGCGCGCTCCGGCGGCGCTCGCACTGTGCGTGGTCGCGATCCAGATCCTGCTCGGGGGGTGGGTGAGCGCGAACTACGCTGCGCTTGCCTGTCCCGACTGGCCGCTGTGCCTCGGTCAGGTCGTCCCACCGATGGACTTCTCGCACGCCTTTCATCTGCTGCGAGCGCTGGGTCGTAGCGGTGATGGGGAGATGTTGCCTTTCCCCGCGCTGACGGCAATCCACTGGACTCATCGCACGTTCGCGCTGGTGGTGGTGCTGGTGGGGGGTTGGGCGGCGTACAGGGCACTGCGGGTGCGCGCGCTGCTGCCACTCGGTTGCCTGCTTGCCGCCGTGCTCGGGATCCAATTTTCGCTCGGCGTGGCGAACGTGCTGGCCGGCCTGCCGCTCGCCGTGGCGGATGCGCACAATGCGGGCGCCGCGCTGCTCCTCGGTTCGCTTGTCGTGTTAAACTTCTTTGCTTTCCACGGCTTGCGCCCCCGGCTGCCGAAAGCATGAACACCCAGGTTCTCTCCTCCGGCTTGGCAAAGACGTTCGCGCAGCGCGCGCGGTCCTTCTACGCGCTAACCAAGCCGCGCGTGGTCTCGCTCATCGTGTTTACCGCGGTGATTGGCATGCTGCTCGCGACCCCTGGCGCGGCGCCGACGCAGATCCTGCTCGCCGCAACGCTGGGCATCGCGCTCGTCGCGGGTGCGGCAGCGGCGGTCAACTGCCTTGTCGAGCAACGCATAGACGCAGTCATGCAGCGCACGCGCTGGCGACCGCTGCCGCGCGGAGAGCTTAGCGGGCTGCAGACGCTGGTTTTCGCCGGGGTGGTGGGTGGCCTCGGGCTGTGGCTGCTGGCGAACTTCGTCAATCCGCTCACCATGTGGCTGACGCTGGCGACGTTCGTCGGCTACGCGATCGTGTACACCGTGATCCTCAAGCCTGCCACGCCGCAGAATATCGTGATCGGTGGCGCCTCGGGCGCGATGCCGCCGGTTCTGGGCTGGGCCGCGGTGACGGGTGAAGTGCACACCGAGGCGATGCTTCTGTTCCTCATCATCTTCGCCTGGACGCCGCCGCACTTCTGGGCCCTCGCGCTATATCGAACCGCCGACTACGCCAAGGCGGGCCTGCCGATGCTGCCGGTGACCCACGGCAAGGCATACACCCGGCTGCAGGTTCTGCTCTACACGATCATCCTGTTCGCAGTGAGCCTGCTGCCGTACGCGATCCGCATGAGCGGAGTGCTCTACCTGGTGGCCGCATGCGCGCTCGGCGCCGTGTATCTCGGCTATGCGATCCGTGTCTATGCGGCGTACAGCGACCGCGTCGCGCGCGCGATGTTCCGCTACTCGATCATCTACCTCGCCACGCTGTTCGGTGCGCTGCTCGTTGACCACTATCTGGCGCGCTAGCGTCGCCGCACTGCTGCTGGCCGTCGTGCTCACGGCCTGCAGCGGCGGCGGACCGAAGTTCAAGAACACGGATATCACGGGTGCCGGCTACGGCGAGGCGCTATCGCTCACCGACCATAACGGCAAGCCCCGTACGCTGGCCGATTTCCGCGCCAAGGTGGTGGCGCTGTTTTTCGGCTATACGCATTGCCCGGACGTCTGCCCGACTACGCTCGCGGAACTGTCGCAGGTGATGAAGTCGCTCGGCCCCGAGGCCGAGCGCGTGCAGGTACTGTTCGTGACGGTCGATCCGGAACGCGACTCGCCCGCGGTTCTTGCCAAGTACGTGACTGCATTCGATCCGCGCTTTCTGGGCCTTTACGGCGACGCCGCGGCGACGCGGCGCGCGGCGAAAGAATTCAAGGTGTTCTACGAGAAGCGGGAGGGGGGTTCGCCCGGCGAGTACACCATGGACCACAGCGCCGGCACCTATGTGATCGACCCCAAGGGGCGGCTCAGGCTGTTCGCCGGCTACGGCAAGCCCGGCGCCGACTTGGTGCAGGACATTCGAACGCTGCTGAGCGAGAAATAGGCCCCTCAGGCAGCCATTGCCGGCAGCGACAGCGGCGTGCCCTGCTGCTCCATCACCTTGCGCATCTTTTCGAGCGCCTTCGCCTCGATCTGGCGGATGCGTTCGGCCGATACATGGAACTCGTCCGCCAGGTCGTGCAGCGTGGC
>DAHVFK010000141.1 GCA_027317055.1 Betaproteobacteria bacterium
CGCTGGGAGTGCATGATTCAGAATCCTGGCATCAGAGCCGAGACAATGTCGACATCGTCCGAACAAATCGCCCTCAGATTGAGCCGCTGGTTCGGCCTGATGTGCGTGTTCGGCATTGCCTGGTCAAATGCTTTCTTCCGCGTCGGCCTGGCCGGATTGCTCGTTGCTTCCCTGTTCAGCGGCGTCTACCGCCATCATGCCCGTTCCTGCCTGCGCCAGCCCCTGACCTGGCTGGCGCTGGGATTCTTCCTGATGGTCCTGGCAAGCGCCCTGATCGCCGGACACCCAGCCGAAATGGCGTTCTACGACGTCGAACATTACCGCAAATTGCTCCTGATCCCGGTCTTCGCGGTCGTGTTTTCGAGCGTGCGCGAACACCGCCGGCTGCTGATCGCCTACGGCCTCGGCACGATCGTATTGATGCTGCCGACCTTGCTGGACGGTCTCGGCATCTTCCGCGCGCTGGGGATCGATTTTTCCGCGTACCGCAACGCGGCCTACAACGCCTCGCTTCACGGCGCGCCGAACCTGGTCTACTGGCGCATGCAGATCGTGCACGGTTTCCATGTCGACGTACTGCTCGCCATGGCGGCGTTCGGCGCCATACTCAAGCCCACATGGCGCGTGCCATTAGGGCTGCTATGCATATTGTGCATCGTGGATGTTGTGCTGTTCATCTACGGACGCATGGCGTTGCTCAGTCTCGTACTAGTGGGTTTATGCGTCACAATCTATCTGCTTCCCACTCTTCGGCTCAGGCTCGTGGGCATGATCGGACTACTCGCGCTCGCCTGCTCGGCCTATTTCTTTATCCCCGACGTCAACACTCGAATCGATTCGATTCAGACCGAGGGCGCGCGCTATTTCGAAAAGGGCGACATCCACACCTCCGGAGGCGAGCGGCTGTACTACTGGAAGCTCGCCGCGCAAATGTGGCGTGATGCACCACTCCTCGGCCATGGTGCCGGAGCGTTTCGGGAGGAGCTCGTCGCCAGGCACGGCCCGGGCGCGCTACTTGGCTATCGGCACCCGCACAGCGAATACCTTATGCAGCTCGCGGAATTCGGCCTGGTCGGCCTCGGCCTGTTCCTCGCCATGGTGGTGATCATGCTGAACTCGGTGCGCAAGATCGACGACCGCTGGCTGGCCGCGAGCCTGACGGTTGCCATCCTGGTGTTCTGCCTCAACGCCGTGACCGACGCCTCCCTGCACAATGACTGGGAGGGCTGGACGTTTGTCGTCCTGGCATCGATCGCGTGCGCCAGTCGTTGTATCGACAAGAGATGAGATTCCTGCCCGAGCCCATTCGGCGCATGGCGTGCGAATCCGTGACGCAGCCGCTGGCCAGCCCGGTGGCGAGCAACGCAACGGCCTATCTGGAGGAGGTTGGCGAGCACAAGTTGGGCTGGCGCGCCTTTCGCAGGGAACTCGTATACCGCCTGAGCAGGCAGGAGCGCTACCGCATCGAGCGGCTGTGCGACGGGTGCCGGCGCGGCCTGTGGATGTATTTCGGCGTGCCGCAGATCGGCGATGCGCTGATGGACCTCGCGCCACGCAGCCTGTTCGCCGATGCGGGGGTGGAGGTGGACCTGGTGACGGACCCGAATTTGACCGATCTTTTTCGGGCGGACCCCTGGTTTGCCAAGGTCCTTCCCGACCCGTCCGCCATCGGCAACGCGACATACGACTTCGTTATTGTCCCGAGCCACAAGCACCGCTCGCTGAAGATGAAGCAGCGCCATCTTCCGCGCCACCCCTGGTTCTCGGTACACGGCCGCTTTACCGGGCCCGAGTTTCATCGCGCCGAATTCGCCGTCCGGCGACTGGCCGATTTTCTACAGCTAGCGCCCACGCCGGAAGCGATTACCCGGCATGCGCGCCAGAAGCTCGGGAGCGCGAGCCCCTCGGATGGCGGTGCGGGAGCACGATTCTCTCCGAACTCGATCGCACTTGTGCTGGGCGGCGTGCGCGAGGGGCGCACGTATTCGCGCTGGCCTGATGTTGTCCGCGAGCTGGCGTCAGCCGGGTTCGACACCTTCGTGCTGTTGGGTAGCGACAACGGTAAGCCAGCGGCACGCGAAGTCCTGACTCACCGCGACCCGTCACTCCACATTCACGACTTCGTGGGGAGCACTAGCCTGAGCGAGTGCCGCGAGTTTCTTTCCCGCTGCGCCCTGGCGATTGCGGCCGACGGGGGCCTGATGCACCTCGCGATATCGGCCGGGCGGCCGGTCGTATCCCTGTTTCAGAGCGACATCCTGCCTCAATGGCGGTTGCCGCCCGCGGACAGGGAACTGGCGCTCCGGTCCGCCACGACGAATGTCTCGGACATCGCACCCGACCGGATTGCGAGCGTGGCGCGCGAATTCCTGCTCGCCCGGGTCCGCGAGGGCTAGATTTTCTTGCGCGCGATGACCTGAATCTGCGCCAGGGCATCTCGCGTCGTCTGGTCGAGAGGAACGCCCCAGCTGACGCCGATCTCTTCCAGGCGTCGCTTGATTCTCGGGCCCACGCCCGGAATTCTGCGTGCGACGCTTTTCAGGGTCTTGAAACCCCACACCTTCTTCGGTTTGCCGCCCGTGAAGTTCAGGCCGTGGATATAGGCGAAGTCCTGCACTTCGGCGCTGATCAGCACTGCACCCGGCAGATTCTCGACGAGTTGCCGAATATTGAAGGAAACGGGCGACCACGACGAGTCGTCAGCGAGCCTGAAGGTGGCCTTGTGATCGGGGTTGAAGATGCTCGGCCAGAAGCCCTGTTCGTACAGGTCTTCGTGCGGGACGACCAGCACCAGGTATCCGCCGCGCTTGACCAGCCGCCACCACTGCCGCAGCGCTTCCTGCGGGTCGAACAGGTGTTCGAGGCAATGGCTGCTATGGATCGTATCGTAGCTCTCGGGCGCTCTGTATCGGGTAATGAAATTCGCGTCGCCCTGCGCCACATCGAAGATTTCGGCCGAAGAGCAGACCGGATCGGCGCCGGCGCCGATGTCGATAACTCTGCCGCTCAGGTATTTCTTCTCGAAATCGGGCCCCCGCAATTTGCGGGTCTTTGACGCTTCGTCCATCGCGCCGTCACCCCTCGCCGTGCGCCAGCGTGCGGTACAGCTCCGTCAGCTGCTTCGCCGTCTCCCCGACCCCGTAGCGTGTCGCGCAGGCGCGCGCGGCCTCGCGCATGCGCGCATCGCGCATCGCCCGGTCGGCCTCACCCAGCAGGTGCGCGAGGCCGAGCGTATCGACCGGGTCGCATAGCCAGCCGTCATGCCCGTCGCGCAGGATCTCCGCCGCGCCGCAGCGCCGTCCCACGATGGCGGGCAGCCCCATTGCCAGCGCCTCGAGCACGCCGTCGGGGAAGGCCTCCGAGCGCGCCGGCAGCAGCAGGCAATCGGCCGCCGCGTAGACCGCGCGCAGATCCTCGGTCGCGCCCAGGAAGCGCACGCGCTGCGCGATCCCGGCCTGGCGCGCGCGCGCGGCGAAGCGCTCCGCGTCGGGATCCGCGCCTGCGGCCACGAGCCACAGATGCCTCGCCCCGGTGGCGGCGAGCGCGTCGATCGCCGCACCCAGGCCGTTCTCGGCGAAACCCGGGCCGACGAACGCGAACACCGTGTCGCGCTGATGCACGCCGAGCGCGGCGCGCGCGGCGCCGCGGCGCGCCGCGTGCTCGCGCGGATGGAAGCGCTCCAGGTCGACGCCGTCGTAGATCAGGTGCAGCTTTTCGGGCGCGACGCGGAATCCGTGCAGGATCGCCTCGCGCAGGCGCTGCGAGGCGCATACCACCGCGCGCAGCCGCGGGTGTTCGAACATTTGCCTTTCGGCCGCGTGCGCATAGCGCGCGTAGGGCCCGGACATGGCGCCGGCGGCGGCCGCCAGCGGGAGCGCGGCGCGGTACACGTCGCAACCCGGAATACGCTCGTGCGAATGCACCAGGTCGAAGCCCTGGCGGCGCCATGCCGCGCGCGCCGCACGCGCGAACGCGGCTTCGCGCCACAGCCGGCCGACGCCCGCCGGATCGACCTTGAGCAGGCGGCGCGCACGCCATTCCGCGGCGCTGCGCGCGATCAGGGTCGGCTCGAAGCCCGCCGCCTCGAGCGCCGGCAGCACGCGGGCGATGAATCGCTCGGGTCCACCGCGCGCGTCGTAGCGCGCGCGCACGATCGCAAGCCTGGTCTTGGTCGTCGCCATGCAGCGAAGATACCACTGCCGGCGCTAGCGCAGCGCATGCTCCGCGCTCACAAACCAGGTCCGGCCGGCCTGGGGGTAGGCGCAAACGGCCGTCGCGCAGCCGAACGAGCCGACGATGCCATAGCTGTAGTAGCGCTTGTCGAAGATGTTGTCGAGAGCGGCCGACAGGCGCCAGCCGGCGACGCTGTGGCTGAGCTTCAAGTCCGCCAGGGCGTAGTCCGGCATGAGGCCGCGATAGGCGTTCGCCTGGTCGTTGTCGTAGCGCTGGCGGCCGACGTAGCGCGCCGCAGCGACAAGCTGCGTGCGCGGCGCCGGGCGCCACGCCGCCTGCAGCTGCACCAGCGTGCGCGGCACCAGGGGCACGTCCTTGCCGCTCACGTCGACCCCGCCGTAGGTACCGGTCTCGAATTTCGCGCTCTGCAGCACCAGGCTGCCCGAGAGCTCGACGCTCGGCGAAACCCGCGCCTCGCCGAACAGCTCGAATCCGGCGCGGCGGGTCGGCGACAGATTGGTATTGGCGCCGAACGGAACCACGATCGGGCTGAAGTAGATCTCGTTGTCGAGGTCGATCTCGTACGCGCTCGCGCGCAGGCGAAGCCGCTGGTCGCGGTATTCCAGCCCTGCGTCGCGCTCGCGCGCGGTTTGCGGCTCGAGCAGGTTGCCGCTGGCGGTGTATCCGTTCTCGTCCACCGTCGCGACGCGAAAACTGGTGCCGAGCCGGCCGAAGGCGGTCCAGCGCTCGGAAAGCGCGAACTGCACGCCGAGCTCTCCCGCGTGCGGGCTGCGGGTCTGCTGCTGGTCGCTGGCGAAGAAACCCGCCTGCGTGAGCCGGGTCGAGACCCTTTGCGTGCGCCAGCCCAGGGTGAGCTTCACCGCGCGCGCAACCTGCGCGCTCGCCTGGGCGTAGAAGGCACTGTTGTCCTGCGACGCGCTGGCGCTCGAGCTCGGGGTCGCGATCGACGCCGGGTCGGCGGCGAAGGCGCGGTCGAAATCCCAGTGGCTCAGGTCCACCCCCAGCACCAGGCTGGTCGGAATCTCGCCATCGGAGCTCCAGCGCAGGCGCGGGGCGAAGCTCAGGCTGCGCAGCTTTGCCGCGTAATAGGAGAACAGGCTCACGTAGTCCGCGGTCGACAACTGGTCGCGGTAGCCAAGGTCGGCCGCGAGCTCCACGCTGCCCAGGCGCCGGCTGCCGAGCAAGGTCACGAAGTTGCCGTCGCGGGTAGACCAGTCGTTCGGCGTATCGGTGCCGCGCGGGTCGGACGCGAGCTGGTTCTGGTCGCGCACCCCCGGCAGGCGCAGTCGCTGGGCATCGGCGCCGAACTTGAGCGCGAACGTGCCGTCGCCGCCGCCAAAGCGCAGGTCGCCGGTGACGTTGTCCTGCCGCACGCGGTTGTTCGCGCGGTAGTTGTCGCTCTCGAAATGGCTCGCGGAGACGAGCGCGCCGGCGCGCTCGCCGGCCAGGTTGACGCTCGCGCGCGCGTCCAGCGTGCCGTAGGACCCGGCGCCGGCGAACAGCGAGGCCTCTTTCGTGTCCGCGCGCGGGCCCTTGGTGATGATGTTGATCGTGCCTCCGGCGGCACCCCCGCCGTAGAGCACCGAGCCAGAGCCGCGCAGGATCTCGATGCGCGCGATCGACTGCAGCGGGATGGCCGAAAGCTTGGTCGAGCTCAGGTCGTTCTCGTTCAGCCGCACCCCGTCGAGCAGCACGAGCGTGTTCTGGTCGCCGGTGATGCCGAAGCCGCGCAGATCGAGCTGCAGGTCGGGCGAGCCTGAGTTGTTGCGCGCGTACAGGCCGCCCAGATGGGTCAGCACCTCGGGCAGGGTGCGCGCGGTATCGCGCGCGATGTCGGCCGCGGTAATGATCGTCATCCCCACCGGAGCATCGAGCCGGCGCTCGGGAAAGCGCGTCGCGGTGACCACCACCGCGTCGTGATCCGTTTGGGCATACGCCGATGCGGCGCATAGCATGGCAACGATGGTGCAAAGACCGATTGCGGGAATACGCACGGAAACCCTCCCTGGCGTCGACCCCGACGCCGTTAAGTTGGTTGCTAAGCGCTTCCAAGGCCGGTCTCCGGACTCGCAAGTCTTGGCGCCCCGCCTTCCCGCGCGGAACGTCTCGCGCAGTGGCACGCTGGGGCGCCCGCACTTGCTTACCGTTGCGGGGGCAGTACAGGCATTGCGGTCCGGCGAGCCGGCCGCGCACCTGTTTCCCGTTTCATCCGCGGCGCGGGGAACGCGCCGCGGACACCTTGCAGCGAGGAAATTATAGGTTAGAAACGATCCAGCCGCGCCGTGTAGCGCTCGACGATGAGGCGGTAGAGCCGCTCGCCGATCTGCACGTGGGCAAATTCGGGCTCGCCCAGCGCGACCGCGTCCGCCGTGCCCTTGGCCCGAAAGCCGAACGCGCCGCCGGCGATCAGGTCGGCCAGCAGCCGCTCCAGCTCGGGCGCCGGAATTTCATCCCCGGTTTGGTCGACCAGTTCACAGATCCGGCCGCGGGCGGTACGGCCTTCCACGCGCAGGCT
Organism: Betaproteobacteria bacterium; assembly: GCA_027317055.1. Taxonomy (GTDB): domain Bacteria; phylum Pseudomonadota; class Gammaproteobacteria; order Burkholderiales; family SG8-39; genus DAHVFK01. The sequence continues at coordinate 6,710 of DAHVFK010000141.1, forward strand.
CATGTCAGGCTCCTTAGCAATGATCAGGAAACACATGCAAAACCGGATGTTATTTCTTGACGCAGCTTGAATTTTGAAACATAGTTTACGCGTGGAAGCCGAGTTCAACTCGCTCGAGGCCAAGGTTGCCCAGTTCGTCGCGCTGTGCGAGCGGCTGCGGGCGGAGAACATTCAGCTGCGCCAGGAACTGCTGTCGGCCCGCAACGACGCCAAGCGCCTGAACGAGAAGATCGACGGCGCCAAGCACAAGCTGGAGAAGCTGGTCTCGAGGCTCCCTGGATAGCGAACCGATGGCGGACGGCGCGAAAACGATCGACGTCGAGCTGCTGGGGCGCACCTACCGCGTGGCGTGCAACGACGGTGAGCGCGAGGCCCTGATGCAGGCCGTGGCCTATCTCGACGGCAAGATGAACGAAATCAGGGTCGCCGGCAAGGTGACGGGCGGCGAGCGCATCGCGGTGATGGCCGCCCTCAACATCGCCCACGAGCTGCTCTCGACCAAGCTCGGCGGCGGCTACGACATCGGACAGATCAAGCGCCGCATCGCGACCCTCGATGGCAAGCTCGACGCGGCCCTCGCGCAACAGGAAAAACTGTTCTAGCGTCCGGCGTGCCTTCTGGCGTCCGGCGTTACAATAGGGCATCGATCGACGCCCCCTGCTGTGTTCGATCGGGCTCATATTTTCCGAACCGATAGCTTCCTTAGGTTGCGGCCCATGGGTCACTGTTGCGATCGTCCCACGCTCGCGTGTCGACGAACCTGATGTGACCGGTAAGCAACCGCCCTGATTAGCGGGGTTCGGGAGCCGAGCCCACCGGCACGAGCGGGGGGCACCCCCAACGAGAAGATGAACTTCTGGCTGATGAAGAGCGAGCCCGACGAGTGCTCGATCGACGACGTGCTGGCCGCACCGGAGCGCAAGACGCCCTGGACCGGGGTGCGCAACTACCAGGCGCGCAACACCCTGCGCGACACGACGCGCGTCGGCGACGGGGTGCTGTTCTATCACTCGAGCTGCGCCGAGCCGGGCATCGCCGGCGTGGCCGAGGTCGCCTCCGCCGCGTATCCCGATCCGACCCAGTTCGCACGCAAGAGCCCTTACTTCGACCCCAAGGCGACCCGCGCCGCACCGCGCTGGTTCAGCGTCGACGTGCGCGCGACGCGCAAGACGCGCCTGGTGTCGCTGGCCGAACTGCGCGCGCACAAGGCGCTCTCGGGCATGGCGGTCCTGCGGCGCGGCAACCCGCTCTCGATCACTCCGGTGAGCGCCGCCGAGTGGCGCTTCATCGAAGGAAATC
>DAHVFK010000142.1 GCA_027317055.1 Betaproteobacteria bacterium
GTCGTGGCGACAGTCGAACACTCGCCACTCGGGATGGCGTTCCAGTTCGGCGGTCGAAACGAGCGTGGTGTGCGCCATGCTATGCCGCCGCCGGCCGCCCGAGGCGCGCGCGCAGCCACTCGTGAAAGTGCAGCAGCGTGTCCTCAAGCGGCGACTGGTAGGGGCCTGCGTCGTCCTGGCCCTGCTCGTAGAGTGCGCGGCGCCCGCGCGCGACGCGGGTGCAAAGCTCGCCGTCCTCGGCCGCCGTCTCGAGGTAGGCCGCCTGTTGCGCCTGGACGAATTCGCGCTCGAACAGCGCGATCTCCTCCGGGTAGTAGAACTCGACCACGTTGCGTGTCAGGCCGGGCCCGCGCGGCACGATGCTCGAGACGACGAGCACGTTGGGGTACCACTCGAGCATGACCTCGGGATAGTAAGTCATCCACAGCGCGCCCTGTTTCGGCGTGCGCCCCTCGAGGCGCCCGAGACAGGCCTGCTGCCAGCTGCGGTAGGCCGGCGTTCCCGGCGCCGCCAGGCCGGCCTTGGCGCCCATGATCTGCACCGACCAGTTCTCGCCGTACTCGATGCGGAAATCGCGCAGGTCGGCGTAGTTGGACAACCCCGGGTGGTAGGGCTCGACGTGGTAGAGCTCCAGGTAGAGCTCGAGGAAGATCTTCCAGTTGACCGGGTGATCCTCGATCAGCACCCGGTCGAGCACGTAGCCGGAGAAGTCGAAATCCGCCGCGACCGTGAGTGCGGCGAGCTCGCGGCGTGGGTCGCGCGGGCCCGCGAACAGCAGCCCTTGCCAGCTCGTGAGCGGGGCTGAGGCGAGCCCGAGGCAGGGGGTCTCGCCGAAGTGCGGCGCGCCGAGCAGCTCGCCGCGCAGGTCGTAGGTCCAGCGGTGCAGCGGGCAAACGATGCTATCGGCGTGCCCGGAGCCTTCGAGCATGATCGACTGGCGGTGGCGGCAGACGTTGGACAGCAGCTCGACGCCGGCTTCGTTGCGCACCAGCATCTTGGAGTGATCCAGCTGTGCCAGCGTGCGGTAGTCGCCCGGGTTGGGCACCATGAGCTCGTGCCCGACGTAGTTCGGTCCCGCCTCGAGCACCAGCTTCTTCTCCAGGGCGAAGATTTCGGGGTCGAAGTACCACGCCAGGGGCAACTGGGCGTTTGCCGGCCTGAGGTGGCGAACTGCGGCGATGTCGGACATCGGGCTCCCCCCGAATTGGGCGCGGAATTCTAGCGCAGACCGGGTTTGACCGGCCAGCGCCCCGTCGGCTAAGGTTTCGCTCTCTATGAGCAAGTCTCCCCGGCAAAGTTCCCCTGCCGAAGCCCCGTCCGAGCTGAGTTTCGAGAAGGCGCTGGCCGAGCTCGAGCGCGTCGTTGCGCGGATGGAGGGCGGCAACCTCAGCCTCGAGCAGGCGCTCGCCGCGCACAAGCGCGGCCTGGAGCTCGCGCGCTTCTGCCAGCAGCGGCTCGAGGCCGCCCAGCAGCAGGTCAAGGTGCTCGAAGGCGAGGTGCTCAAGCCGCTTGCCGCTGCCGGGGCCGGGCAAGGTGACGACGACTGAACCGAACTTCCAGTCCTGGCTGAGCGCGGTTCAGGCGCGCACGGAGTCGGCGCTGGCGCGCCTGCTTCCCGCACCGCAGCTCGTGCCCGGGCGCCTGCACGAGGCCATGCGCTACGCGAGCCTCGGCGGCGGCAAGCGCGTGCGACCGCTGCTCGCGTTCGCCGCCGGCGCGGTCTCGGATGCGAGCCCGGAGCGGCTCGAGATCGCGGCCTCGGCGGTGGAGATGATCCACGCCTATTCGCTGGTCCACGACGACTTGCCGTGCATGGACGACGACGTGCTCAGGCGCGGCAAGCCGACGCTGCACGTCGAGTACGACGAGGCGACCGCGCTGCGCATCGGCTGGGCCTGCGAGCAGGCCGGGGCGCCCGGCTAGCGCCTTTGCGCCTGGAGCGCGCGGTAGATCTCGTCCTTGACCCGCAGCCGCTCCTTCTTCATTTCCTCGAATTCAACGTCCTGGAACGGCTTTTTGTTTTTCTCGATGTCGACGATTGCGCCGTTCACTTTGTCGTACCGCTCGAACAGGTGGCCGAGCTTCGGGTCGCGCGCCCTGAGATCGTGCATCAGGCCCGAAAACTCGGGAAATTCGTGCTCGAGATCGTGAGGCAGAAGCTGCATCGGAGGTCCTCCTCTAGGCTGCCTTCTGCGCTTTTAGGCCCATCTCGTCGGCGATTTTCTGCCGCAGGATGTATTTCTGGATCTTGCCCGTGATGGTCATCGGGAAGCCGTCGACGAACCTGACGTAGCGCGGGACCTTGTAGTGCGCGATCTGGCCGCGGCAGAACTCGCGGATCTCGTCCTCGGTCGCGCTGGCGCCCGTGCGCAGCACGACGCAGGCGCACAGCTCCTCGCCGTACTTGTCGTCCGGCACGCCGACGCACTGCACGTCCTGCACCTTGGGGTGGCGGTAGAGGAACTCCTCGACCTCGCGCGGGTAGATGTTCTCGCCGCCGCGGATCACCATGTCCTTGGAGCGCCCGACGATGTTGCAATAGCCCTCGGCGTCGATGGTGGCCAGGTCGCCGGTGTGCATCCAGCCCGCGGCGTCGACCGCCTCGTGCGTCCTGTCTTCGTCGTTCCAGTAGCCGAGCATCACCGAGTAGCCGCGCGTGAGCAGCTCGCCCTTCTCGCCGCGCGGCACTACGCGTCCCTCCGCGTCGACGATCTTGACCTCGATGTGCGGCTGGATGCGGCCCACGGTCGAGACGCGCCGCTCGAGCGGATCGTCGACCGAGCTCTGGAAGCTGACCGGCGAGGTCTCGGTCATGCCGTAGGCGATCGTCACCTCGCGCATGTTCATCGTCTCCGCCACGCGCTTCATCACCTCGACCGGGCAGGGCGAGCCGGCCATGATGCCGGTGCGCAGCGTCGAGAGGTCGTACTTGGCGAAGTCGGGGTGGTCGAGCACGGCGATGAACATGGTCGGCACGCCGTGCAGCGCGGTGCAGCGCTCGGCCTGCACCGCCTCGAGCACGCTCTTCGGTTCGAAGCCGCCCTCGGGGTAGACCATGGTCGCGCCGTGGGTGAGGCAGGCCAGGTTGCCGAGCACCATGCCGAAGCAGTGGTACAGCGGCACCGGGATGCACAGCCTGTCCTTGGCGCTGAAGCGCATCGCCTGGCCGATGAAGTAGCCGTTGTTGAGGATGTTGTGGTGGGTGAGGGTGGCGCCCTTGGGCGCGCCGGTCGTGCCCGAAGTGAACTGGATGTTGATCGGGTCGTCGAACTGCAGCGTGGCGCCGAGCGCCTCGAGCTGCTCGACCTCGGCGTCGCTCGCGTCCACCAGCAAGTCGTCGAAATTGAGCATGCCGGCGGTCTTGTCCTTGCCGAGCCGGACGACGATCGAAAGGCTCTTCAGCTCGAGCGCGACCGACTGCAGGATCTCGAGGTAGTTGCTGGACTTGAAGCCGGGCGAAAGGATCAGCGCCTTGCACCGCACCTTGTTGAGTGCGTACTCGAGCTCGGACCTGCGGTAGGCCGGGTTGATGTTGACCAGGATCAGGCCCGCCTTGGCGGTCGCGAACTGGGTCAGCACCCATTCGGCGCAGTTCGGCGACCAGATCCCGATCCGCTCGCCGGGCGCGAGCCGCAGCCGCCGCAGCCCGCAGGCCAGGTTGTCGACCCGGCGCTTGAGCTCGGCCCAGGTCCAGCGCACGTCCTGGTGCCTCACCACCAGCGCTTCGCGCGGCGCGTGCTTCGCCGCCACGCGGTCGAAGTGCGCCCCGATCGTGTCGCCGATCAGCGGGGCGGACGACGCGCCGTGCACGTAGCTCGGTTTCAGGTCCATCTCGCGGCCTCCTCTCGCTTTGGCCCCCCGCGCCGATGCTACTCCAGAACAAACGACGGGGTCATGAGTGCCGCTGTCAGGTTCTTACGTCAAAATCCTTCAAAGCCCTTGCGCCGGGTCCGGCAGCGGTGCAAACATGGAACGCGGTCTTCGATGGGCCGCGTGGTTGTGGGGGGCGCAGATGGCAGTGAGCGACAGGGTCTACCGGCGCACCGAGGCCGGACGCAAGGCCTGGCAGGACAAGAATCCGGGGCTGTCGGCGGAATGCCGGCGCATCCTGGGCCTGGTCGACGACGAAGCCCACTGCGACTCGATCCGCGCCGGCCTGCGGCGCTACAGCGACGCGCAAATCGACGACTGGCTGGCGCAGCTGGAGATCCTGCGCCTGCTCGAATCGTCGCCGGCGGCGCCGGAGCGCGACCTCGATTTCACCGGCAAAATCAAGCTCACCGATTTCCTGGGCAAATCGGGCGCCTCCTAGCGTCAGGACTTTCGCAGGCAATCCTGCAGCAGGTCGAGCGCCCGCTGGGCGAAAGCCCACATGTTCGCCTCGCGCGCGTCGCTGCCGGTTTCCAGTGTCACCACCGCCTCGAATGGCCCGCTGACCGCGATGCATGCGTGTCCCGGCGCGTCGCCGTAGCGGTTGCCGCTTGGTCCGCTGGCGCCCGTTTCCGCCAGGGCCCAGGTGGCATCGAGCTTGGCGCGGATGCGGCGCGCCATGAGTTGCGCGAAGGGCTCGCTCGCCGAGCGAATTCCCTTCATGTCCTCCTTGCCGAGGCCGAGCAGAGCCTCGCGCCCGGCGTGGGTGTAGATGATCAGACCGCCGAGATAGAAGGCCGATGCGCCCGGAACGGCGACCAGCGATGCGTTGATCAGGCCGCCGGCGGAGGACTCGGCCGCCGCCAGCGTTTCCTTGCGCGCTTTGAGCAGCGCGCCGACGGCGCCGCCCAGCGCGGTGAGCGATTGCATGCTATACCTCTGGAAAAGTTGTTCGGAATGCGGCAAAAAGGTCTAGAGTAGCTGTAAGCTGGCTGAAGGGGGAGATCGATGCACGTGCGCGACGACAAACAGGGCCGTTCGGCGTTCTGGTGCGGCGTATTGCAAGGCGACGCGCGGCCCGTCGCGGCGGGGGCCGCGGTGCGTACCATCAGGGGCGCGTTTACCGCGTCCCGCTCGCCGGATTCGAAGCACTCGAGCGAAGCGCCGCTTCCGCCGTCCTGGCCGAGGCGCGCATGAGCAAGATGGAAAAGGCCAAGGCGCGGCAGAACGAGACTTCTGCCGAATACTTCCGCCGCTCGCGGCCCAAGTTTCTCGACTGGGAGCCGCCGACCGAGGAGGAGCGCTTGCAGGAAGTGAAGGCGCGGCGCGAAGCGAAGCAGCGCGAGCTGGACAAGGTCACGCGCCTGGAGAAGGAACGCCAGGCGGCGAAGAAGGCCGCCCGCAAGTAACGCTCACACCATCAGCATGCCGCCGTCGATCAGGATCGACTGGCCGGTCATGCCGTCGGACTCGCCCGAGCCGAGATAGACCGCCAGCTGCGCGATCTCCTCGGGCTTGAGAAAGCGCCTGAGCGGCACGCGCGCAAGACCCGCCTCCTTCACCTCCTCGAACGGCACCCCGAGGATCTCGCCGTGGGCGCGGAACTCCTCAAGCATTTCGGTCTCGACGAAACCGGGGCAGATCGCGTTGACGTTGACCCCGAACGGCCCCATCTCGAGCGCGGCGCAGCGCGTCAGCCCCACCAGCGCGTGCTTGGAGGCGTTGTAGGCGCTCTGGTTCATCGACATCCACTTGCCGGCGGTGGAGGCGATGTTCACCACCTTGCCGCTCTTCCTCGCCTGCATGTGGCGCAGCGCGAGCTGCATCACGTTGAACGCGCCGTACAGGTTGACCTTCATCATGCGGTCGAAGTCCTCGGGCGTGGTGTCGACCAGACGCGCGGCCTTGTACACCCCGGCGTTGTTGACCAGAACGTCGATGCGGCCGAGCGTCTTCAGCGCCGCTTCGACCATCGCCACGACCGCCGCGCGCTCGCTCACGTCGGCCGGGTGCGTGACCACCTTGCCGCCGTGCCTGGCGGCGAGCGCTTTCGTCTCTTCCAGCTTCGCCGCGCTGGTCGCCGTCAGGAACAGGTCGGCGCCTTCCTCGGCGTAGCGCAGCGCGATCGCGCGCCCGATGCCGCGGCTCGCGCCGGTGACCAGCGCGGCGCGCCCGGCGAGCCGCCCGGGACGCGCTTCAGCCGCCATGGCCGTGCCGCGCGGCGAACCTGACCTGGTGCAGCGTCATCGTGGTGTTCGTCTCGCCCGGGCCGTAGTCGGGGTAGATGAAACCCAGCAGCTGGAACGCAAAGCCCACGCACAGGCACAGCAGCCCGGCGCGCGTCGCCACCGCGTTGCGCCAGTAGCGCCGCAGATTGCGCGAGCGCTCCTGCGGCGACGGCTCCGCCTGCGTCGCCACGCTGCGCCCGTCGTCGGTCACCTCGAGCACCGGAAACCGGTGCAGCACCAGCAGCAGCGCACCGGCGAAATTCAACATCAGCCCGACCAGAGTCAGCGTGTCCGCCATATCTCGTCCTTTCCCGAAAGGCGGAAGTCTACAAGCACTTCGACGCGCGAGCGGCATGCCTCATTCCGGGGCGACCCACTGCGGATTCCACGCCACCTCCCAGAGATGCCCATCGGGATCCTGGAAGTAACCGGCATACCCGCCCCAGAACGTATCTTGCGCAGGCTTGACGACAACGGCGCCCGCCTTGGCCGCCTGCGCCATCACGCCGTCAACTTCGGCTTTGGAGGAAACATTGTGACCGATGCTGAGCTCGGTACGGCTTTTACGATCAAGCTCCACTCCCGCATCATGCGCGAGACTCGATCGGGGCCACAGCGCAAGCTTCAGGCCAGCCTGCAAATCGAAGAACGCCACCGCCCCGTGCTCGAACTCCCGTCCCACAATGCCGTCGGTTTTGAAGCCCAGACCATCACGGTAAAACCGCACCGCCTTCTCGAGGTCGTCAACCCCGAGCGTGATCAGCGTGATCCGAGGCTTCATGAGCTAGGTGTGCTTCTTGGCGCATAACATCCCGCTTGAGGCGCGCGGTCACGCATCGCTTCGAAGCGGTTGTTATGCGCTACCGGACTACGGTTATCCATAACGTGTAAAGCAGAGCTATCGCCCCGTAAACAATCAATCCCCATAAGATGGTAATGGCCCACTTTGGTAACTGCACGGTAGGCAGTACGCGCAGAACTCGGACCGGCCCTTCATCCGACTCCAGGTGCGTATTTACTTGGTTCCAGGTTAGCGGAGGAATGTACAGATACGTAACTGTAATTTCCTTCTTCGGAACCAAGGTCGGAATCAGGATTTCTCTCTGTCCACCCGGAAGATCCCTGACTGTGTATTCAATATCTGGAAAGATTTGAAAGTCTGGTAAGACAGCATGGCCCAGGCGAACATTCTTTGCGGTACTTCTACCAGCGTTTCGCACGACAACGGAATGAGTGTTAATGACAACGGGCCCCTCTGGTCGCGTCAATCGAATACCAGAAGCATGGCCGAGATAACTGACCACCCTTGCCCGCCGTTCGAGGTATTGATTCAGGGCTGCCCCCACAAACAGGGCGATGATCGGCGCGGCAATAGTCGCGACTACTGACCAGTCGATTGGAGTCATGGATTCATGTCATTGTGACGCATAACGAAGCTGTATAAAAACCCGTTTTTGGGGCGCACGCCGGGTGGTACGAGCGAGCGGCGCGCGCGCGTTCGAGAACTCGGTGTTCATCGAAGCATTCGGCTCGGCATGCGAGGGATATCCTCTCTCGATCGGTTATCGTCCGTATCCATGATGCGCCAGCTTCTCGATGTTGTGAACCAGGCAGTACAGGTTCCACTGCGCGTTCACCTTTGGGCGCGTTCGCAGCGTAAAGCGGTCCAGGCGCTTGTTGTGCCGCAGGTTGGCGAAGACCGGCTCCACCGTCGCGATGCGCCGCCCATAGAGCCTTCGTCCCCGGTCGCTGTCGATCGCCGTCTTCATCCGCTCGGTGAACTCGAGCGGCGATGACTGGTCCTTCGCGAAGAGCGCCACCTGCCGTGTCGGGGTTCTCTCCGGATGGCGCAGGCAGCGCTCCCTCAGATGGCAGGGCA
>DAHVFK010000143.1 GCA_027317055.1 Betaproteobacteria bacterium
TGCGCGGGCAATGGCGCGTGACGTGGCCGGTGTCGTGCACTACCAGGTACAGGCGGCGGGTGCGGCTTGCCTTCAGGAAGCGCTCGAGGCGCGCGATGCGCTCGGGCGCGTTCAGGCGCAGCGCGGCGAGGTCGGGATCGAACACGCGCAGCTCGCGCCCGGCGTGCTCCAGCAGGCGATCGAGCGCGGCCTGGAACGCGGCCTCGGTGTCGAAGCGCTCGTAGTGCGGCTCGGGCGGCGGCGCGGCGGCGCTCATGCGGCGCGCTCCAGGTGCAGCACGCCGTCGTGGTACCACTCGTGCGCCAGCTCGAGCAGCCCGCCGCGCGCGAGCGCGCGCCCGGCTAGGCGGCGCGCGTCGGCCAGCCGCGCGAGCGGCGCGCGCTGGGCGGGGCGCGGCGCGAGCGCGTCGCCGTTCAAGTAGAAGCGCCGCCCCAGGTACAAAAGCTGCGTCCTGCGGTCGAGCACCGCGTCGGCGCGCTCGAGGCGCTGCGCGAAGGCCGCGCGCGCGAGCCTGCGGCGGCGCGGCTCGAAGCCGACGTGCGGCTTGGGCGCGCTCAGGTACTCGCCCAGGAAGTCGGCCACGTCGGCGCCCGACCAGCGCACGCGCGCCAGCGTCGCGGCGGCGTGGCGCAGCATCGCCTGCGGGATGCGCGCGCTGTGCGGCGCCGGGCGCAGGTCCGGGTCGCGGTAGGCGCGCTCGGGCAGCCCGCGCGCGTGCAGCCAGTCGAGGAAGGCGGCGCCAAGCTCGGCGCCGCGCGGGGCGCGAAAGCCGATCGAATAGGTGAAACAGTGCTCGAGCGCGACGCCGTCGTGTCCCCAGCCGGGCGGCAGGTAGAGCAGGTCGCCGGGCTCGGCCAGGATCTCCTCCTCGGCGGCGAAGTCCGCGATCAGGCGCAGCGGCGCGCCCGCGACCAGGGCCCAGTCGCGCGGCGGCGCCAGGCGCCAGACGCGCCGCCCGGGGCCCTGGAGCAGAAACACGTCGTAGGAATCGGCGTGCGGGCCGACTCCGCCGCCGGGCGCGGCGTAGCTCACCATCACGTCGTCCAGGCGCGCCTGCGGCAGGAAATCGAAGCGCCGCAGCAGCCGGTCTGCGGCCGCGTCGTACAGGTTGACGCCGCTCACCAGCAGCGTCCAGTCGATCGGCCCGGCGCGCTGCAGGCGCGCGCGCGCGATCGGCCCATGCGTGACGCTCCAGCGCCCGCGCCGGCGCTCGACCAGGCGCGATTCGACGTCGTCGCGCGCGGCGAGCGCCGCGAGTGCGCGCTTGCCGCTCAGGCCGCGCAAACCGGGCAGCGCACCGCGCACCAGAAGCGGGCGTTTCTGCCAGTGGCGCAGCATGAAGGTGCGCGGCGAAAGGCCGCCGAACAGGCGATCGCGCATTTCGCGATTATATGCAAGTCGCCGCTTGCCAACGGGCAAACGGCATGGGCTAGAATCGGCGCGACATGCTGCAACCCGGAAAGCCCGCACCAGCGTTCACCCTGCCGGACGCCGACATGCAGACCGTGAGTCTGGCGGCGTACCGCGGCAAGAAGAACGTCGTGCTGTATTTCTATCCCCGCGACGGCACGCCGAGCTGCACCCTGCAGGCGGTGGAGTTCTCCGACCACGAGGACCAGTTCAACAAGCACGACTGCATCATCCTCGGCGTGTCGCGCGACGACTGCCTCACTCACGCGAGCTTCCGCGACAAGAACGGCGTGTCGATCGCGCTGCTGTCGGATCTCGAGGGCGAGGTGTGCCGCCTCTACGGCGTGCTGCAGGAGAAGGAGATCGAGGGTCAGCGCCGCGAATGCCTGGTGCGCTCGACCTTCGTGATCGACAAGAAGGGCGTGCTGCGCCACGTCGCCTACGGCGTCAACCCGCGCGGCCAGGCGGCCGAGGTGTTCGAAGTGGTGCGCAAGCTCAAGGCCTGAGCCCTGGACTCGATCGAGCGCAACAAGGTAGTGTCGATGAGCGTCGAGCTGCACGACGCGCAGGGCGCGCTACTGCACGCGGCGGGCGATGCGCTGGTCTACCTGCACGGCGGCCACGGCGGCCTGCCCGAGGCCCTCGAGCAGGCGCTCGAGGGCAAGAGCGAAGGCGAGCTGGTGCGGGTGCACCTCGAGCCCGAGCAGGCCTTCGGCGACTACGACCCGGAGCTGTTGCGGGTCGAGCCGCGCAGCCGCTACGGCAAGGGGATCGAGGTCGGGATGGCGGTCGAGGACACCTTCGACGGCGGCGCGCCGCAGCTCTATCTGGTTACCGACGTGGCCGAGAACAAGGTGGTGCTCGACGCCAACCACCCGCTCGCGGGAATGGCGCTCGAGTTCACCTGCCGCGTGCTGGTGGTGCGCGACGCAAGCCCGGGCGAGATCGAGCGCGGCACGCCGGACCGGCTGCAGTAGCCCGCTTCAGGACAGCTCGACGCCGACCGCGCTGCCGATGGCGTAGGTGATCGCGCCCGCGGCGGCGCCGATGCCGAGCATGCGCAGGCCCCCCGCGAGCGCCGAGCGCCCGGTGAACAGGCTGATCGACGCGCCCACCGCGAACAGCGCCGCGGCCGACAGCACGATCGATGCGGCGAGCGCATGCGGCCCGCGCGCCAGCAGGTAGGGCGCGAGCGGGATCGCGCCGCCGATCGCGAAGGCGAGGAAGGAATAGATGGCCGCGCCCCAGGGCGAGCCGAGCTCGCCCGGGTTGAGCCCGAGCTCCTCGCGCGTGAGCGTCTCGAGCGCGCGCTTGGGGTCGGCGATCAGCTGCGCCGCGTACTGGCGCGCCTCGTCGGCCGCCATGCCGCGCGCCTCGAAGATCAGCGCCAGCTCTTCGGCCTCCTCTTCGGGATAGGCCTCGAGCTCGGCTTTTTCGAGCGCGATCTGGTATTCGAACATCTCGCGCTGCGAGCGCATCGAGACGTACTCGCCCGCGGCCATCGAGAACGCGCCCGCAAGCAGACCGGCGACGCCCGCCAGCAGCACGGTCGCGTTGCCGCTGCCGGCGCCGGCCACGCCGAGGATCAGGCTCGCGTTCGACACCAGCCCGTCGTTGACCCCGAACACCGCCGCACGCAGGCTGCCGCCGCCGCCAGCGGCCGCGCCACCCGGGTGCTTCTCGCCCACCTCGTCGTGCTCGGAGGGCAGCGCGCCCGGGCTGCGCGGCGCGGGCACCGGGCCGCCGTCGCGGTAGACCGACATGCCGCGCACCTTCATCGCGGTCAGCGCGTGGGTCAGGCGCCGCGCCCCGAGCAGCCGCACCAGCCGCGCGACCAGGCGCGCGCGCAGCGCCGGCCGGAACGGGGCGGGCGCGGCGCCCTCGGCCGCGAGCGCCGCGCGCCAGTGCTTGGCCTGCGATTCGGCGTCGCGCGCGAGCTCCTCGAACAGGCGCCGGCGGCGCGGCTCCTGCTCGCTCGCGGCGATCACGCGGTAGAGGTAGGCGGCGGTAAGCTCGCCGTCGAGCGATTCGGCGGCTGAGGAGGAAGCTTCCATCTTGTCTCGCGGGGCGGAATTGCTGCGCGGACTATCGCCCATTCCAAGCCGAGGGACAAGTCGCGCGTCGGGCTGGCGCGACACCTCGCCGCGTCGATTTCACTGCGCAGCAGGGCGACTGCGTCATATTTCCTTGAGCGCTGCGTGCAAGCTGGCAGTGTATACGTCGATGTCGTCGTCCAATATCGCCTCGCGCCTGGCCACCACCGGGCGGCTCCTGGTGCGCTCGGGAATCGAGATTGGCCGGATCCTGGACTCGATGCTCGAGGACGGTGACGCCGTAAGCGCGAGCCTTCCGACGCAACTGATTTTCCTGTCGAAGCTCATTCGCATCGAGCCCGCGAACGGAACCATGCTGCTGGCGTATTCCGACAACAAGAAGGCCAACGTGGCGGCGCTGGCGGAGCGCTCGCTCGTCCTGCGCTGCAACCACCGCGGCGCGCAGTTCGCCTTCGCGGGCGACAAGCCCAGGTATACCGCGGACGAGGGCGAGCCATGTATCCGCTGCGGGCTGCCCGCGACGGTGCTGGGGATGCAGCATCGCAAGGGTCGCGCCGGTATCAAGGCGCCGGCGCAAGCAACGGTGCGCTGCGACCTGCGCATCGACGAACGGGTCTTCGGCTCCAGGCTGATCGATGTCAGTCTCGACGGGATCTGCGCGCTGCTCGCCGACCCGGCAATCCCGTTGCGCGCAGGCACGCGGCTGGAGAGCGCGCGCATCCGGCATGCCCAGGCCGAGCCCTTCCTGGTCGACCTGGAAGTGCGCGACGCGACCCGAATCACGCTTCCCGACGGCAGGCTGGCGAACCGGGTCGGCTGCAAGCTGCTCGCCTCGCGCGAGGTCCTGGAAGACCTGATCCGGCTGTTTATCATCGACCTCTGAGCGGCGGGACCGGGTCGCGCCGGCACGCCCATCCTCGCATATCATTGGCGGGGACAGCGCGCGGAGGGAGGCGCGCCGCGCGCGCTGCGAACAACAATTAAGGAAACCATGATGAAACTGCGTCTGCTGCCCGCCGTCCTGCTCGCCGCGGCCTCGCTCGCGCGCGCCGACCTGCCCACCGTCCAGCCCGGCGAGTGGGTGCTCAAGAGCAAGCTCAACGGCGAGCCGCACGAGAGCAGGATGTGCGGCAACCCGCTCGAGCGCGTCGCCGCCGCCATCGCCGCCGCGCGCGCGGCCGAGAAGCTCGGCTGCAGCGTGCGCGTCGACAGCCACGTGCCGCGCACCACCAACGTCGTCGTCGACTGCCCCGCCGACCGCGCGAGCGACGACGGCGCGCGCCGTGTGCGCAAGGGCGTCACCGAACTCAGCGTCAACGCCGCCTCCATGCAATCGGTCTGGATCGACCTGCGCCGCGCCGGCCACCGCGAGACCATCGACGCCGAGCGGGTGGGGGACTGCAAGCAGTAGCGCAGTTCAGGACCGGCGTGGCCCGACAATGTTCAGCCCCATCTGGATTGCTACGGCGCTAGGCCTTGTCGGCGGACTCGCGCTCGCGTACGCGCTGGGAAGCGTCGTCCTGCCGAGACTCGTTGCGAATGCGGAGGATATGCTGCTCTTCGTGCGGCTGGCCTTTGCGGGGACAGTGGTCGCCTTTCTGCCCGCGATATTCCTCTCGCTCGTCGTGGGCGGCACGCTCGGCGGGGCGTGGGGTGAGTATATTTTCGGTCGACTCGGATTCCCTTCGTCCGGTGCGCCGTTCGGTTTGGCGGTAGGCGTGGCGCTCGTGTTCGTGGTGGTGCTATGGGGCGGCGGCGCGGTCGCGATTTTTCTGGGGAAAGCGCTGGTTCGCTATCGACAATGGCGCACGCGAACCTAGCGGGAGGCTGAGCCGCCGCTGCTCGCCTGGCGTAAGCTTCCGGCGATGCACGGGCTGATGAAGCCGTCGCGCCGATCAACTGAGGCAAGGAGGCAACATGACGATTTCCGAAGTCAGCGAAAAGCTGTTCGCGGCGAAGAGGAAGAAAGGTCTGAGCTTCGCCAAGCTGGAGAAGGCGCTCGGGCGCGACGAGGTGTGGATCGCGGCGCTGTTCTACCGTCAGGCGCAGGCGACGCCGGAGGAGGCGAAGAAGGTGACGGCGGCGCTCGGGCTAGGGCCGGACGTGGCGCAGGCGCTCACCGAGTTTCCCTGCAAGGGGCTGGGGCCGGTGGTGCCGACCGATCCGCTGATCTACCGCTTCTACGAGATCATGCAGGTGTACGGCATGCCGATGAAGGCGGTGATCCACGAGAAGTTCGGCGACGGGATCATGAGCGCGATCGATTTCACGCTCGAAATCGACAAGGAAGAGGATCCGAAGGGCGACCGGGTAAGGGTCATCATGTCGGGCAAGTTCCTGCCGTACAAGAAGTGGTAGCGCCGACGGCCCGGCGACGATTTTCCCCGAGCGTTGGTTGAGCGGAGACTTGATCATGCCCAGCGGTACAGTCCGGCTTCACCGGGTGCTGCGCGCCAAGCCCGAGCGCGTCTATCGGGCGTTCCTGGACGCGGACGCGATGGCCAAGTGGCTGCCGCCGTATGGGTTCACCTGCAAGGTGCACCAGATGGACGCGAAGCTGGGCGGCAGATTCAGGATGTCGTTCACGAATTTCACGACCGGCAACGGGCACTCGTTCGGCGGCGAGTACCGCGAGCTCAAACCGTTCGAGCTCATCCGCTACACGGACAAGTTCGACGATCCGAACCTGCCGGGAGAGATGGTCACGACGGTCTCGCTGACGCAGGTGTCGTGCGGAACGGAATTGAGCGTGGTGCAGGAAGGCCTGCCGGAAGCGATTCCGCTCGAGATGTGCTATCTGGGCTGGCAGGAGTCGCTCGCCCAGCTCGCGAAGCTGGTCGAGCCCGAGATTGCGGACTGACGGCGGCTCCCGGCCCGCCGCGCACGAGAAATATTGCTCATCCGGTTGCTCGCTCCGCCATGCGCCGGATTTCGCGGCAGGGCGGAAGTGGGCATTGCTTCCTCAGCCCGCTTCAACGCCTGTGCCATGATGATTGCCATCTTCCGTGTCCATAGCGCGTCCAAGCCATGCTCAAGGAAGCGGTCATTTCCGGACTGGCGGCATTCCTGGCTGCGGCGGCTCTCGGCCTGGCTGTGTGGAGGCGAGCGAGGGAGGTCGACGACTGGGGGAATCCCTGCATGCGGTTCTTCGGGCCCCGATTCGGCACGCCGATCGCCGGTTTCTTCTTTCTGGCCCTGGGGCTGTACGAGCTGAACGCTCCTGCGAATTACCGCGATTCGGGCAGCCTGCTGTTTTTCGCGTACGTGCCGGTCGCCATTGCATTCGCCATCTTTGCGCTGAGCATGGCTTTCGCGACCTATCGGGTTTCTCTGCGAATCGACGCCATCGAGAAGGCGGGTTGGCCGTTTTCCGCGCGTAGCTATCCGCTCGAGGACTTCAAGGCGATGGAAGAGAGAGGGCAGAACATCGTTCTCAGTTTCATCGACGGTCGCGAACTGAAATTGAGCGGCCTGCTTTCCGGCCGGGCCTACTTCGTTGCGCGGCTCACCGCCCTGACGAGCGGCTCGAGGCGGCCGGCTTCTCACCGGCCGGCCGGAAGATGACGGAGGCGTCTCGGCCGTGTGGGCGCGTCATCGCTTCGTGGCTCTGATCTGCAAGGACGCCTGACGGGCAGCGTGAGACCCGGTTGTTTCGCAAAAGCCGGGCAATGATCTGGGAGGCGGCGCCACGCGGGCGGCGATGGTGGTATGTTCGCGGTAGGGAAGAAGGCGCCCCCGGGCCGTCCGGCGCGGAGGGCGGGCGCACGGCGATGAGAAGACGAGACAATCTGTCCACTCGGGTCGCTCCAAGATGACGACGTTCGTGGCCTTGCTGCGCGGGGTGAATGTCGCCGGGCGCAAGCGCATCGGCGCCGTCGCGCTGCACGCGAGCTTCGAGGCGCTAGGGCTAGCGGATGTCGTCAGCTACCTGCAAAGCGGCAACGTGGTGTTCTCATCGACGCAGGAGGACTCGCACGCACTCGCCGACGCGCTCGAGGCGAAGCTCGCGGCGGACTTCGGCCAGGAAGCGAACGTGCTGGTGCTACCGGCCAAGGAGTTCGACGAGATCGCGCGCGCGAACCCGCTCGCGCCGCGCGCGGCGAAGGCGGGCAGCCTGTATCACGCGACGTTTCTGTTCCGCCACGTGCCAGAGACGCTGTTCGCCGAGCAGCCGCTGCCGCTGCAGGAAGGCGAGAAGGCGGCGCTGGTGGGGCGGGTGGTGTACCTGTACTGCCCGAGCGGATACGGCAAGAGCGGCCTTACCAACGCCTGGTTCGAAAAGGCGCTCGGTGCCAGGGCCACAACGCGTAACTGGCGCACGGTGCGCGCGCTGCAGGCGCTGTGCGCCAAGCAGCCCTCAGCCGCCGCGCCCTAGCCAGCCGTTCCAGATCCGGCGCGCGGGCCCGATCAGCTCGCCGGCGCGCAACCCCACCGGTCCCTCGCCCTGCGCGACCAGCGCGTCGGCGGCGCAGCCGTG
>DAHVFK010000144.1 GCA_027317055.1 Betaproteobacteria bacterium
GCGCGTAGCCGGTGATGCGCGGCAGCGACGCGTAGCGGTTGGCCGCTTCGCCGGCCAGCAGGCCCGCCGCGAGCAGCGCGCCGAACATGATCGGCGCGGACAGCGCGAACGGGAGCTGCGGCAGAAAGCTCAGATCCAATGCACCTCCCTGCTCTTGCCTAGCCGCGCGCTGTGCGCAGGAACTCGTCCAGTATCGGCGCGCTGTCCAGCACGCTGTCGTCGCCCGGGGCGTGGAACTCCGGGTGCCACTGCACCGCGAACACGTAGCTCTTGCCTGTGCCGCGGATCGACTCGATGACGCCGTCAGGCTCTGACCGCGCTTCTACCGCCAGGTTCCGGCCCAGCGCCTTGATCGACTGGTGATGGATCGAGTTGATGCGCGTCGTTTCGATTCCCGGGTAAAGGCGCGCAAGGCCCGATCCGGGCTCGATGCGCATCTGGTGCATGTTCTTCTCGTACGCGCCCGTCACGTGCGCCTGCGCCTCGGGCATCTGGGTGCGGATGTCCTGGTAGAGCGTGCCGCCGAAGGCGACGTTGATCAGCTGCGCGCCGCGGCAGATGCCGAGCACCGGCTTGCCGGCCTCGACGAATTCGTGCAGCAGCTCGATCTCGTACACGTCGCGCAGGCGGTCGCCCGCCCATTCGCCGTCCAGCGGCTCCTCGCCATAGGTCAGCGGGCTGACGTCGGCGCCGCCCTGCAGAACCAGCCCGTCCAGCACGCGTGCGTAGTCGCCTACGCGGATATTGCTGCGGTGGAACAGGCTGTCCTTGTCCACCGTCGGCACCATGAACACCAGCACGTCGCGCGACATCACCCAGTGCGCGACCGACTGCTCGAGGTACTGCATGCGCTTGCCCTGCAGCCCGGTAGCGTCGGGGCGGGGATGGAACAGCCGCGCCGACATGCCGATGCGCAGCGGCGGCGGCGGCATGCGCCGCGCGAGAAAGCCGCGCAGCGTACGCGCGCCGTCGGCAATGTTGCTGCGCCACGCCGTAAGGTCGATCCGTCGCATAGTCCGGGGCGCCGGCCGCGCGCGGCTCAGCCGACCAATACGATATGGACGCGATAGGGGCCGTGCGCACCGAGCACCAGGGTCTGCTCGATGTCGGCGGTGCGCGAGGGCCCCGAAATGTAGTTCACTGCGCGCGGCAGCTCGCCCAGCTCCGCGCGCATCAGATCCCAGGCGTCCTCCATGTAGGGCACGAGACGCACCAGCGGCACCAGTGCGACGTGGGTCTCGGGCAGCAGGCTCGCGCTTGCCGGCGTGTCGGGGCCGGAAACCATCGCCAGGGTGCCGGTCTCGGCCAGCCCGCAGAACGCGCCCGTCACGCCGACCAGGTCCTCGCCCTTCGCCGCACGCGGCTCGAGCTCGAGCCCCGCCCCCTTCCAGTCGAGCCCGGCCAGGCGCGGCCAGACGCAGCCGGACTTCGGCAGGCGGTGCGCCTGCAGGTAGCGCGCCACCGCGCCGGGCGCATCGGCCATCGCCGCCACCCTGTCGCAGGTGCTCGCGCTCGCTTCGGCGCGCGCGCGAAAGCGCGCCGCGAGATCGCCCGCCACCTCCGGCAGCGGCCCGCGCGGATGCGCGCGCAGGTAGGTCTGCAGCTGCTCGCGCTCGGCGAGCGCGGGCGAGCCGCCGCGCTCCTGGCGCCTGCGGATTGTGGCGAGAATCTCTTCTCTCGATCCCATCTAGTCGATCGCCTTGACGATGTCCTCGACCACTTTCTTCGCGTCGCCGAACACCATCATGGTCTTGTCCATGTAGAACAGCGGATTGTCCAGCCCGGCGTAGCCCGCGGCCATCGAGCGCTTGTTGACCAGCACCGTGCGCGCCTTGGCCACCTCGAGGATCGGCATACCGTAGATCGCGCTGCCCTTCTCGTGCGCGAGCGGGTTGACGACGTCGTTTGCCCCCAGCACCAGCACCACGTCGGTGTTGCCGAACTCGTTGTTGATGTCGTCCATCTCGAACACCTGGTCGTAGGGTACCTCGGCCTCCGCCAGCAGCACGTTCATGTGCCCGGGCATGCGGCCGGCCACCGGGTGGATCGCATAGCGCACGCTGACGCCCTTCTCGATCAGCTTGTTGGCCATTTCCTTGACCGCGTGCTGCGCGCGTGCGACCGCCAGGCCGTAGCCGGGCACGATGATGACCGACTCCGCGTTCGCCATCAGGAACGCCGCGTCCTCCGCCGATCCCGAGCGCACAGTCTTCTGTTCGCTCCCCCCCACGGCCGCGCTGCCCTCGGCCGCGCCGAAGCCTCCCAGGATCACGCTGAAGAACGAGCGGTTCATCGCCTTGCACATGATGTAGGACAGGATCGCGCCCGAGGAACCGACCAGCGAGCCGGCGATGATCAGCATCGCGTTGTTGAGCGAGAAGCCAATGCCCGCCGCCGCCCAGCCCGAGTAGCTGTTCAACATCGAGATCACGACCGGCATGTCGGCGCCGCCGATCGGGATGATGATCAGGAAGCCGAGTACGAAGGCGATCGCGGTCATCACGGCAAACGGCGTCCAGCCCTTGTCGTCGGCCATGAAGAACGCCAGGCCGAAGCCGATCATGACGAGCGCAAGCGCCAGGTTGAGCTTGTGCTGGCCCTTGAACACCACCGGCGCCGACGAGAACAGGCGGAACTTCTTGCCCAGCCCGGCAAGCTTGCCGAACGCGATCACGGAACCGGAAAAAGTGATCGCGCCGACGAAGGTGCCGATGAACAGCTCGAGCCGGTTACCGGCGGGCAGCGGGTCGTGTTCGCCGAACGCGACCGGATTGTTGACCACCGCGATCGCGATCAGCACCGCGGCCAGGCCGACCATCGAGTGCATCGCCGCAACGAGCTCCGGCATCTGCGTCATCTGCACCCGCCGCGCGACGATCGCACCGATGGTGCCGCCGACCAGCATCGCGATCAGGATCAGGTCGATGCGGCCGTGCGCCGCCACTGCGATGGTGGTCACGACGGCGATGGTCATACCGACCATGCCGAACAGGTTGCCGCGGCGCGCGGTGGTGGGCGACGAAAGCCCCTTGAGCGCCAGGATGAAGCACACCGAGGCGACCAGGTACCACAGCGTGAGCTGGTTGGCGCTCATTTGCCGCTCTCTTTCTTCGCTTGCTTCTTCTTGAACATCTCCAGCATGCGCTGCGTCACGAGAAATCCGCCGGCGACGTTTATCGAGGCGAGCGCGACCGCGATCACGCCCAGGACCGAGCCGAAATCCGTCTCGTTCGGCGCCGCCGCGAGAATCGCGCCGACGATGATCACCGACGAAATCGCGTTGGTGACGCTCATCAGCGGCGTGTGCAGCGCAGGCGTCACGTTCCAGATCACGTGGTAGCCCACGAACACCGCGAGCACGAACACCACGAGGTTTAGGATGGTGGGGTCTACGGTTCCTGACATTTTCAGCCTCGCTTGGTTACCGCGCCGTCGGCGCACACCATGGTGCCGGCGACGATCTCGTCTTCCCTGTCCAGCTTGAATTCGCCGCTCTTCGGATCGAGCATCAGGGCGAGGAAGTTGTACAGGTTGCGCGCGTACAGCGCCGAGGCGTCGAACGGCACCGTCGCAGGCAGATTCGGCAGCCCGATGATCTTGACCCCGTGCTTGAGCGCGATCTTGCCGGGCTCGACACCCTCCACGTTGCCACCCTGCTCGACCGCGAGATCGACGATTACCGAGCCGGGCTTCATCTGCCGCACCGTTTCGTCCTTGATCAGCTTGGGCGCCGGGCGCCCGGGGATCAGCGCGGTGGTGACCACCACGTCCGACTGGGTCGCGCGCTGGTGCACCAGCTCGGCCTGGCGGCGCATCCAGTCCGCCGGCATCGGACGCGCGTAGCCGCCCACGCCCTGCGCGATCTCGCGCTCCTCGTCGGTCAGGTACGGCACGTCGAGAAACTTGCCGCCGAGCGATTCGATCTGCTCTTTCACCGCCGGGCGCACGTCGGAGGCCTCGATCACCGCGCCGAGGCGCTTGGCGGTGGCGATCGCCTGCAGCCCCGCGACACCCGCGCCGAGCACCAGCACGCGCGCCGCTTTCACCGTACCCGCGGCGGTCATCAGCATCGGAAAGAAGCGCCCGATCTCCGACGCCGCCAGCACCACCGCCTTGTACCCGGCGATGTTCGCCTGCGACGAGAGCACGTCCATCGACTGCGCGCGCGAGATGCGCGGCAGCGACTCCATCGCGAAGCCGGTGACGCCGCGCTTCGCGAGTGCTTCGATTCCGGTGGCGTCGAACGGGTTCAGCAGGCCGATCAGCAGACAGTTGGGCTTGAGCAGCTCCAGCTCGCCGCCTGCCGGCGCGCGCACCTTGAGCACCACTTCGGCGTCGTAGGCCTCCGCCGCCGAGGCAACCAGCTTGGCCCCCGCCGCCTCGTAGTCCTTGTCCGGAATGCTCGAGCCGCTGCCGGCGCCGGACTGCACCCGCACCACGTTCTTGGCGGCGAGCTTCTTGATCGTCTCGGGAGTCGCGGCAACGCGGGTCTCGCCCCCGAGGGTCTCGGCGGGAACGCCGATTCTCATGGCTTGGGTCTCCCCTGTTTGTCTTACGGCGATTCTAGCGCGAGCGCGGCGCGAACGCCCGCTCGACCAGCTCAAACATGACATGCGCGATAAGCGCGAGCCCCGCGGCGGGCAGCGCGCCCGCGAGCAGCATGACATCGTCGTTGAGCGCCAGCCCCTGCACGATGCGCTCTCCGAAGCCGCCGGCGCCGATGAACGCGGCGATGGTCGCGGTGCCGACATTTATAACCGCCGAGGTCTTGATCCCGGCGAGGAGGGTCGGCGCCGCGAGCGGCAGCTCGATCTTCGCCAGGATCGTACCGCGTCGCAGGCCGAGCGCCAGCGCGGCCTGGCGCAGCCCGGCGGGCACGCCGCCCAGGCCCGCGTGCGTATTGCGCACGATTGGCAGCAGCGCGTACAGGAACAGCGCGATCAGCGCCGGCCACAGGCCGATGGTGCCGGTGACCGGGATCAGAAAGGCGAGCAGCGCGAGCGCCGGGATGGTCTGCACCAAGCCCGTGATCGCGAGCACCGGCTGCGCCACCGCTCGCAGCTTGGCTGCCGCTATGCCGAGCGGAACGCCCACGAGCGTTGCCGCCGCGAGCGAGGCCAGCACCAGGAACACGTGCTCGCGCAGCAGGCGCCAGAAGTCGGGCGCGAACACCGCCGCGAGGAGCGAACGCCGCTTCACGCTGTCGTGGCCCGAGAGAAACTCGGTGGCCACCGCGGCAAACGAGCGCCCGTCGAGCTCGGCGCGCGCATTGAGCTGCATCATCCGCGCCGCGTCTATCTTGCCTTCGAGCTTGCGGAACGCCGCAAAAGCCGCGGGAAAGCGATTCGGCGCGTCACGGCGGTACAGCAGTACCGCGTCGTAGACCGGGAAGAACTTGCGATCGTCCTGCAGCAGCGCGATGTCGAAGCGCAGGATCTTGGCATCGGTGGTGTAGACGTCCATCGCGTCGATCTCGCCCTGCGCCAGCGCTTCGTAGGCCAGTCCATGGTCGAGCCCGCGCGGCGTCTGCGCCAGCCCGTAGGCCGCCTTGAGGCCCGGCCAGCCGTCGCGCCGGCCGAGGAACTCGTGGCCGAAGCCGAACTTGAGCTGGGGATATCGCGCCAGGTCCGAGATTCTCTTTATCCCCAGACGTTCGGCCTCGCTGCGGCGCGTGCCGATGGCGTAGGTGTTGTTGAATCCGAGCGGAACGCCCGCCTCGATCCCGATCCGGTGCAGGCGCAGGTTCAGCGTGCGCAGATCGGGCGAGCGCTGCCGCAGCTTGAGGATCTCGCGCGCGATGGTGCCGGTGTATTCCGGATAGACGTCGATCGCCCCGGCGCGCAGCGCCTGGAACAGGATCGCGGTGCCGCCCATCCCGGGGCGGTGCTCGGCGGGCTGGCCCGCGGCGCGCGCAGTCTGGGTCAGGATCTCGCCCAGGATGTAGGACTCGGTGAAGCGCTTGGAGCCGACCTGGAGCGGCTCCGCGGCGCGCACGGCGCCGCACGCCACGAGCGCGAGCGCCGCTGCGAGCAGTACCGCGCGCGCCGCCGTAAGCAGTACCGCGCGCGCGCTCAGGCGGCGAGCTCCACGTCCAGGAACTGCAGCGCGGCGAGATTCGCGTACAGGCCCGCCTCGCGCATCAGCTGCGCGTGCGTGCCCTGGGCCACGATCGCGCCTCGCTCGAGCACCACGATCCGGTCGGCGTGGCGCACGGTGGCGAGCCGGTGCGCGATGACCAGCGTCGTGCGCCCGCGCTCGAGCTCGTCCAGCGCCTGCTGCACCATGCGCTCGCTCGCGGCGTCGAGCGAGCTGGTCGCCTCGTCCAGCAGCAGGATCGGCCGGTCGGCGAGCAGCGCACGCGCGATCGACAGGCGCTGGCGCTGCCCGCCGGAAAGCGTCACCCCGCGCTCGCCGAGCAGCGTGTCGAGCCTCTGCGGCAGGTGCGCGACGAACTCGAGCGCGAACGCGCGCTCGCAGGCCCGCTCGACTTCGGCACGGCTCGCCTGCGGGCGGCCGTAGCGCACGTTGTCGAGCACGCTCGCGGCAAAGATCACCGGCTCCTGCGGCACCACGGCCAGCAGGCGGCGCAGCGCGCGCGGCTCGAATTCGCGCAGCTTGACGCCGTCGATGCGCACCGCGCCGGATTGCGGGTCGTAGAAGCGCGCCAGCAGCGCGAACACGGTCGACTTGCCCGCGCCGGAGGGGCCCACCAGCGCCACGCGCTCGCCGCGCGCGATCTTGAGCGTGAACCCCTGCAGCGCTGCGAATGCGGGACGCGCCGGGTAGGCGAAGCTGACGCCGTCGAACTCGATCTCGCCGCCCGCCTGCGGCCCGGGATGGCGGGGCTGCGGCGGCGCGACGATGCCGGGCTCGGTCTCCAGCAGCTCGATCAGGCGCTCGGTGGCGCCGGCAGCGCGCTGCAGCTCGCCCCACACCTCCGACACCGTTCCGGCCCCGCCCGCGACCACCAGCGCGTAGAACACGAACGCCGACAGCTCGCCCGCGGTCAGCCGCCCGGCGAGCACGTCGTAGCCGCCGATCCACAGGATCAGGCCGACCGCGCTGAACGCGATCAGCATCACGCTCGAGATCAACAGCGCCTTCTGCCGGATGCGCGCCACGCCGGCGCCATACGCCCCCTCGGCATGCTGGGCGAACGCCGCGCGGTCGGCGTCCTCGTGCGCGTATGCCTGTACGGTGCGGATTTCGTGGATCGCCTCGTCGACGTAGGCCGAGACGTCGGCCACCCGGTCCTGGTTCGCGCGCGAGAGTCGCCGCACGCGGCGGCCGAGCAGCAGGATCGGCACGAGCGTCGCGGGAACGCCGAGCAGCACCATGAGCGCGAGCTTCCAGCTCACCACGAACAGCATCACCGCGGCACCGGTCATCATCAGCAGGTTGCGCACGAACATCGACAGGCCGAAGCCGATCACCTGCTGCAGCACCGTACTGTCGGTGCTCAGGCGCGAAATCACTTCGCCGGTGCGGGTCGCCTCGAAGAAGCCCGGCTCGAGCCCGAGGATGTGGTCGAATACCGCGCGTCGCAGGTCGGTGATCACCCGCTCACCGGTCGTCATCATGAGGAAGAAGCGGAAGTAGGTCGCGATCGCGAGCACCGCCGCGACGGCGATCATGGCGCCCAGCGCCTCGTTGAGCAGGCGCGGGTCGCCGCTGCCGAAGCCGTTGTCGACCACGTGCTTGAGGCCCTGCCCGAGCCCGAGCACGCAGCCCGCGGCCACCACCAGCGCCAGCAGCGCGCCCCCGATGCGCGCGCGGTAGGGCAGCATGAAGCGCGCCAGGCGCGCGAACTGCCGCCACTCGCCGTGCCGCGGCTCGGGCGGCAGCCTGGTTTGCGGGCTGCTCATGCGGCCACTATACCGCGCCTCAATGACCGTAGA
>DAHVFK010000145.1 GCA_027317055.1 Betaproteobacteria bacterium
GTGTTGTCGACCCCGTTCTGAAGGTTGAGCACCAGGCTGCCGGAATCGAGAAACGGCGCCATCTGCGCCGCGCCCTGCTCGGTGTCGGTAGATTTGACGCAGAACAGGACCAGGCGCGCGCCGCGCACCGCCTCGGGCCCGGTGCTGGCGGCGACGCGGATATGCTCGTCGAATTGCAGGCCCTCGAAATGCAGGCCCGCCTTCTGGATCGCCGCGACGTGCGCCGACCTGCCGATCAGCACCACCTCGTGCCCGGCGCGCGCCAGCATGCCGCCGTAGAAGCAGCCAACCGCGCCGGCGCCAAACACCGCCACCCGCACCGGGTCACGCGCCATGCGCCGCCGCAGCCGCTAGCCGCTGCGGCGGCGGCGCGACTTCTTGAACGCTCCCCTGCCCCCCGGCCTGCCGCCGCCCGGGCCCTGGGGCTGCGGCCCGCGCCCCGGGTCGTGACGGCGCCCGCCGTCGCCCTGCGGCCCGGCCGCCCGGTTGCCCGGCGCGAGAGTAATTTCAAGCTCGATGATCTCGTCCCAGACAGCATCGCTGCGGTCGCGCTCGGGAATCGCGAGCAGTTCGCGCAAGCGCGGCTGCCCGGCCTTTTGCTCGGCCTTTTGCGCCTCTTCCGGGTGCTCGACGCTGGGTTGCCCCGGGTTGGGCTGTTCGGTATCCGGTTGCTCTGTGCTCATGGCGTTATTATCGCTCGATTCTGGTTCCTACGCCGCCCACCCGCCGCCGGATGAATATTTCGATCCTCGACGACTACCATGACACGGTCCGCACGCTCGGCTGCTTTCGCAAGCTCGAGGGGCACGAGATCGAGATCTGGACCGACCACGTGCAGGACGTGGACACGCTCGCCGCGCGGCTGCGCGACACCGAAGTGCTGGTGCTGATCCGCGAGCGCACCGAGATCCGCGCGCCGCTGCTCGAGCGGCTCGACCGGCTGCGCCTGATCAGCCAGCGCAGCGTCTACCCGCACATCGACGTCGACGCCTGCACCCGGCGCGGCATCGTCGTGTCCTCCAGTCAGCACCCGGGCACGCCGTAGTTCGCCGCCGCCGAGCTGACCTGGGCGCTGGTGCTGGCCGCGATGCGCCAGATCCCGCAGCAGATGGCCGCGCTCAAGGCGGGCGAATGGCAGATCGGGGTGGGCTCGGGGCTGCGCGGCAAGACGCTCGGAATCTACGGCTACGGCCGCATCGGCAGCACCGTCGCGAGCTACGGCAAGGCGTTCGGCATGAAGGTCCTGGTGTGGGCGCGCGAGCACTCGCTCGAGCGCGCGCGCGCCGACGGCTGGTCCGCGGCGCCGAGCAAGGAAGCGTTCTTCTCGGCCTGCGACGTGCTGTCGCTGCACCTGAGGCTGGTCGAAGCGACGCGCGGCATCGTCAGCGCGGCCGACCTCGCGCGCATGAAGCCGAGCGCGCTGCTGGTGAACACCAGCCGCGCGCCGCTGATCGAGCCCGGCGCGCTGCTCGCCGCGCTCAAGGCCGGGCGCCCGGGCATGGCGGCGCTCGACGTCTACGAGAATGAGCCGGTGCTCGACCCGGATTACCCCCTGTTCGCGCTCGACAACGTCGTCTGCACGCCGCACATCGGCTACGTGACGCGCGACGAGTACCAAATCCAGTTCAGCGACATCTTCGACCAGATCCTCGCCTACGCCGCCGGTGCGCCAATCAACGTCGTAAATCCCTCTTCTTGATTTGGTGCCGCAACAGCCGCCGCTCGGGGCGTTTGCGCGCTGTCAGCCTGCCGCAAGCAAATGCAAAAGTGCCTCGCTGCGTCCCCGGATCGCGTGTACTGTTCTGTCCAGCCTGCAGGCGTAAAGCAGCCAATCCGAACCTGCGGCCGACGATAAGAAGAGGCGATACCTCAGCCAGCGAAAACTTCGAGCCGGCGTCCGCACCGTCAACACGCGACCGCGCTCGGCACCGAATTTCCACCTCAGTCTTGCAAGCATGAAATTCGTAATCGTCGATGACGACCTGGATGTTCTCGCCCTGCTCGCCCGCACCCTGGAAGCGGCTCGTCACGACGTAAGCGTCTATAGCTCAAGTCGAAGCGCCCTTCTGGAGCTCGAGCAGGAGCGGCCGGACTGCGTCATCGCCGATGTCCTGATGCCCGAGATGGACGGGATCGAGCTGTGTCGCGAGCTGCGCCGTCGTCCCAGCCTCGACAAGACGAAGATCATCATGTTTTCCGCGAAACCGTACGATCTCGACCGCCGGCGCGCGCTCGAGTTCGGCGCGGACGGATACCTCGTCAAGTCGCTTGCGCACAACGCGCTGCTGCAATCGATCATGAACATCATGTCGGACCAGGTCGTGGTCAGGTACTGGGGCGTGCGCGGAACCATGCCCGTCTGCGGGCCGCAGGCTGTGCGCTACGGCGGCAATACGCCGTGCCTGAGCGTCGAGCACGGCAGCGAGCCGCTGGCCGTATTCGACTGCGGCACCGGGATCAAGCAGCTGTCCGACCATCTTGCGACGGCACATCCGGAACGGATCACGGCGCGTATCTTCATCTCGCATACTCATTGGGACCATATCAACCACCTTCCGTTCTTCGCGCCTTTGTACGCGCCGGGCAACCATATAGAAATATACGGTCCGCACCAGGGAGATCTGACCATCGACCAGGCGGTGAGCGCGCAAATGAACAGCGTGTACTTTCCGGTTACCACCCGGGAATTCGGCGCGCACGTCAGCTACCGCAGCCTGCGCGAAGAAAAGCTGGAGCTGGGCCAGGCAAGGGTAGAGACGATGCTGCTGAAGCATCCCGGGTATTGCCTCGGCTATAAGCTGACCGCGCGCGGCCGCTCGATCTGCTACATAACCGACAACGAGCTATATCCGAAACAACATCCGCGTCACGACGCGCACTACTTCGAACGGTTGACCGAATTCGTGCATGGAACCGATGTCTTGATCACGGACTGTACGTATCGAGACCACGAGTACGCGTCGAAGGCGGACTGGGGGCATTCGAGCGTGCGCGAAGTGGTCGCGCTTGCGGCACAGGCGAAAGTAAAGCGCTTGCACTTGTTCCATCACGACCCAGACCAGACCGACGACGATATCGACCGCAAGCACGCCGAAGCGCGGCAGCAGCTCTGCGCCCTCGGAGTAAATACCGAATGCGAGGCGCCGGCCGAGGGATCGAAGCTCGTTATTTGAGCCTCAGCGTCGTGGGAAGTCCAACCGTAACGTCTCGCCGATCGCGGGGACCGCGAGCCGCTCCGGCAGCAGGTTCGCGCGCCGCCAGGCCTGGGCCAGCAGCCGCGGCGGCTCGGCCAGGTCCTCGTCGGTCAGCTTGAAGGTGCCCCAGTGCATGGCGACGAAGCGCCTCGCGCCAAGCGCCGCGAAGGCGCGCACCGCGTCGAAGGGATCCATGTGCTGCCGCTGCATGAACCAGCGCGGCGCATAGGCGCCGATCGGCAGCATCGCGGCGTCGATCGCGCCGCACTTCTCGCCGATGAGCGCGAAGCCGTCGAACCAGGCCGTGTCGCCCGAGTGGTACACGCGCAGCCCGCCGCGCTCGATCAGGTAGCCGCCCCACCACGACTCGTTGCTGTCGAGCAGCCCGCGCCGGCTCCAGTGCTCGGCGGGAACGAAGGTCACGTCCAGGCCCGCGATCCGCTCGCGCTGCCACCACGCCATCTCGACCACCCGGCGCAGCCCGGCACGCGCGAACCAGCGCCCCAGCCCTTGCGGCACCACGTAGACCGGATCCGGGCCGAGCCGTTTCAGGGTCGGCGCATCCATGTGGTCGCGGTGGTTGTGGGTCACCAGCACCAGGTCGATCTTCGGCAGCGACTGCCAGGCGAGCCCCGGCGCCACGTTGCGCGGGATCATCCCGCCGACCAGCGCCGGCGACATGACCGGGTCGATCAGCGCGCTGCTGCCGCCGAGCTGGACCAGAAAGGTCGCGTGCCCGACCCAGGTCAAGGTGTCGTGCGTCGCCTTGCGCAATGCTCGCCCGTCGTTCGCAAGCGCCGGCACCGGCACTCCGGTCATCGGCGCCGGAGGGCGCTTCTCGTCGTGCCAGCCGGCTTTCCACTTGAGCACCCGCAGCAGGCTGCCGCCGACCGAGTGGCCGCCGAGATTCGAATATCGCATCGCGTGTCGTTCGCCGTATTTTGGTACAGTGACCCGAAATCGGGTCGCTGCCCACTCAGCCCATGAGCAAATTCAGGGTCATCCAGTTCAACATGCAGTTCGGGCGGATTTGGCGCGAAACCGATCCGGACCACGCGCCGATCGAGCTCGAGCAGACGATCGCCGAGATTCGCAAGCGCGACGCCGACGTCGTGCTGCTGCAAGAAGTCGAGCAGGCCCAGCCGGGCGGCGCCCAGGTCGATCCGCCGCCGAACTATACCCGGCTGCGCGCGGAGTTCCCGGGCTACGACGGATATTTCCATTACCCGAAGGCCGATCCGCGCGAGCTGCCGTTCGGGGTCGGCCTGGCGATCCTGTCCAGGACGCCCCTGCGCGAGCAGCGCCACTGGGACCTGCCCTCGCCGCCGATCGAGTTCGAGTTCCAGGGCAATACGCTGACCCCGACCGACCGCCTGCTGATGGGGGCCGCGACCACCATCGGCGGGCACGAACTGTTCGTGTTCAACACCCACCTGCTCGCGTTCTTCATGCTCAATTCGAGCAGCGAGATGCACGAGGCCCAGCGCAGGCTGGTGCTGGAGCAGATCGTCAAGGCGCGGGGCGCGGCGCTTATCGGGGGCGACTTCAACGTGCGAAAGCACGAGTCGCTGGTGCAGCAGTTCGCGCGCGCCGGCTTCCGCCCGGTGCAGACGCAGGAGTACACCTGGCGCCGGCGCCCCTACGTGCTCGATCACATCTTCTACAACTCGGAGCTACGCGCGCTCGACCACGCAGTGCATCCGACGCCGGCCTCGGACCATCACGTGCTGGTGGGCGAGTTCGAGTTCGCCGCCGCGCGCTAGGTCAGCTCCGCAACGAAGCAGCTTCCGCCGCCCTCGTGCGCGATGCAGCGCGCCTCGCCGCCGTGACGGCGCGCGATCTGGCGCACCAGGGCGAGCCCAAGGCCCGCGCCGGCGCGCTCTCCGCCCCCGGATCGGCGGAAGAACGGCTCGAACACTCGCTCGCGGTCGGCCTCCGGCACGCCGGGCCCGCGGTCGCAGACCGCGATCTCTACCCCGCGCGCGCCGCGCCCGACGCGCACGTCCACCGGCGGGGCGCCGTGGCGCGCGGCATTTTCCAGCAGGTTGCGCAGCATCCGCCGCAGCAGGCGCGGGTCGCCGCGCAGTGCGACCGGCTCGCCATGCAGCTCGGCCCCCTCGTAGCGCGCACACTCCTCGGCCGCGAGCGCGAGCAGGTCGACCTCCTCGTCGGCCTCGCGCGCCTGCACCGCGTCGAGCCGGCTCGCGAGCAGGATCTCGTCGATCAGCGCGTCGAGCTCGGCGATGTCCTGCTCGAGCTGGAGCTTGCGCTTGGGCTCGGCGCCGCCCTTCATCAGCTCGAGCGCCATGCGGATGCGGGTGAGCGGTGTGCGCAGCTCGTGCGAGGCGTTGGCGAGCAGCGTCTTATGCGCGGCGACGAGCTGCTCGATGCGCGCCGCGGCGCGGTTGAAGCTCTCCGCCAGGCGCGCCACTTCGTCGCCGCCCTCGACCTTGACGCGCGCCGCGAAGTCGCCCGCGCCGAGCGACTCGACGCCCGCCTGCAGATTCTCCAGCCGCCGCGTCAGGCGCCGCACCACGGGATAGGCGCCGACGCCGACCCCGAGCGCGAGCATGGCGAGGGTGTAGAACAGGCCCCAGGCCGGATGGCGCCGGGTGCGCGGCACGCGCGCCACCAGCCAGCGGCCGTCGGCCAGCTTCAGGCCCCACGTCGGCGCGCCGGCGTGCCGGCGCAGCCAGCCGCTTTCGCTGCGCTCCGCGCCCGGCGGAGGCAGCGCATCGCCGACCCAGGCCTGCGCCGTATCGTCGGCGCCGAACAGCGTGACGTCGGCGCGCAGCCCGGCGGCGAGGCGCTCGAGCGCGGCCTGCTGCGCGGCGAGCGGCGCCTGCGCCGGCGGCAGCGAGTTCTGCGCCAGCACGGCCGCGATCTTGGTCGCCGGCCGCACGATGCCGGTGTCGGCGAACTGGCGCCACAGGAATCCCGCGGCGAGCGCGAACACCGCCAGGCTGGCGAGCAGCGCCAGGTAGATGCGCAGATACAGCCTGCGCATCAGTCCTGCGCCTTGGCGAACACGTAGCCCGCGCCGCGCACCGTCAGGATGCGGCGCGGATGCTTCGGATCGTCCTCCAGCGCCTGGCGGATGCGCGACACGTGAACGTCGATCGAGCGATCGAAGGCCTCGAGCGGCTCGCCCTTGAGGCGGTCCATGAGCGCGTCGCGCGACATCACCCTGCCGGCGTTTTCCGCCAGCGCGAGCAGGAGCGCGAACTGGTAGCCGGTCAGGGGGCGCTCCGCGCCGTCCAGGCGCAGCGCGCGCGCGCCGCGGTCGATCTCGACCCGGCCGAAGCGCAGCACGTCGCCGGCCTCGCTGCCGCTGCGCCGGCGCAGGATCGCGCGCAGGCGCGCGAGCAGCTCGCGCGGCTCGAACGGCTTGGGCAGGTAGTCGTCCGCGCCGGCCTCGAGCCCTACCACGCGGTCCATCGCATCGCCGCGCGCGGTGAGCATCAGCACCGGCGTGTCGGCGCGCGCGCGCAGCTGGCGGCAGACCTCGAGACCGTCCATATCGGGCAGCGTGAGGTCCAGCACCAGGGCGTCGAACGGCTCGCGCGCGAGCCGCTCCAGCCCTTCTTTGCCGCTGCCGGCCGCGGACACGCGAAAACCCGCCTGGCCGAGATATTCCGACACCATCTCGGCCAGGCGGGGATCGTCCTCGATCAGCAGGATGCGCGCCGCCACGCGCGCAGTTTACCTATCCCCTGCCGTGCCAGCGATGACCGCCGAAGCGGTGCATGCGCTCGGACAGCAGCTTGCGCTGCAGCGGCGTAAGCACCTCGGCGGCATCCGCCAGCGCCTCGGTCAGGCGCTTCGAGGCGCGGTCGGCGAGCGCCATCTGCTCGGCGCGCAGCTTCTCGAATGCGGCGCGGTCGACCTGGTCGCGGGTGAACAGGTCCATCGCCTTGAGGCGCGCCTCGCGCATTTCCTTGCGCATCGGCATCAGGTCCTTGGCCGCGCTCTTGACGATCGGCCCGAGCTTCTCCTTCTGCGCCTCGGTGGCGTCGATCTCGACGTACAAGTGCTTCAGCATGCGCTCAAGCCGCTGATCGAGCTCGGCCGGGTCGAGCGGCCCGCCGTCCCGGCCGCCGGGGCCGCCCCGACCGCGCGCAAAGGCGCCCAGCCCGAGGCCGCCGAGGCCGACGAAGGCGCCGGCGATTGCGGCGCGCTGGAAGAACCGCCGGCGCGGCTTGTTTTGTGCAGTTTGACTCATGTCATCTCCTTTATGTTGTCCTCACGTCCGAAAGTCTGCCCCGCGCGCGTTAGCGCGCCTTCTCCGTGGCGTAAAGTTACGTAAACCCGGTCACGAGGGGCGCGCCATGAAACGGCAGGGGTTGATCCTCGGCATGAAAGTCGAGATCGAAGCCGTCGTCGGCTTGCGCTAGGCGCGATGGCGCAGTCCGGTACCCGATTGCCGCCGAGCGCAACCGGGCTGCTTTCGAAGTCACCGTACGAAATCATGCGCGTGCTGGTGGCGCTGCGCGACCGCGGGGAAGCGGTCTACGCACAGCTCGAGAGCGGCAGGCCGACCTTTTCGTCGCGCCTGGTGTGGATCGACCCCCAGATGCAGTTCATCGTCGTCGCCCGCGGCACCGACCCGGCGACCGACGCCGCGCTGCTTGCGCGCCCGCGCTGCGTGTTCGCC
>DAHVFK010000146.1 GCA_027317055.1 Betaproteobacteria bacterium
CGGTAGCGCTGGGCGGCGTGGCGCACATGACGGCCGAGTTCGAGGCCGCCTACCGCAAGCAGTTCTCCTTCCTCATGCCGGGCCGTGCGCTGATCGTCGAGGCGGCGTCGGTCGAGGCGCTCGCGCCGGGCGAGGCAGCGCCCGAGGCCGCGGCGGAAACCACGGCCACCGACGAGCCGCGCGCGGCCGAGACGGTGCGCATGTTCAGCGACGGTGCCTGGCACGCGACGCCGCTCTACCGGCGCGAGGCGCTCGCGCCCGGACACGCGCTCGAGGGTCCGGCGATCATCGCCGAGGCGAACGCGACCACCGTGGTCGAGCCCGGCTGGGGCGCGCGCGTCAGCCCGCTCGCGCACCTGGTGCTGGAGCGGGTGCGCCCGCGCCCGCGCCGGGTCGCGCTCGGCACCGAGGCCGACCCGGTCAGGCTCGAGCTGTTCAACAACCTGTTTATGTCGATCGCCGAGCAGATGGGGGCGCGGCTGCAGAACACCGCCTACTCGGTCAACATCAAGGAGCGGCTCGATTACTCGTGCGCGCTGTTCGACGCCGCGGGCGGGCTGATCGCGAACGCGCCGCACATGCCGGTTCACCTGGGGTCGATGGGCGAATCGGTGCGGACCGTTATGCGCGAGAACGCGGGCCGCATGCGCCCGGGCGACGTCTACATGCTGAACGCGCCCTACAACGGCGGCACCCACCTGCCCGACATCACGGTCGTCACGCCGGTGTTCGACGCGGCACGCAAGGAGGTCCTGTTCTACGTCGGCTCGCGCGGCCACCACGCCGACGTCGGCGGCATCACGCCGGGGTCGATGCCGCCCGGCTCGACCAGCGTCGAGGACGAGGGCGTGCTGATCGACAACTTCCTGCTGGTCGAGCAGGGGCGGCTGCGCGAGGCGGAAACGCTCGCGCTGCTGTCCGCGGGGCGCTGGCCGGCGCGCAACCCGGCGCAGAATGTCGCCGACCTGCGCGCGCAGATCGCGGCCAACGAGAAAGGCGTGCAGGCGCTGGGCGAAATGATGGCCCAGTTCGGCCTCGAGGTGGTGCAGGCCTACATGCGCCACGTGCAGGACAACGCGGAGGAGTCGGTGCGGCGGGTGATCGGGGTGCTGAAGGACGGCGCCTTCGAGTACCCGCTCGACAACGGCGCCGTCATCCGCGTCAAGGTGAGTATCGGTCCCGAGCGGCGCAGCGCGAGGATCGATTTCGGCGGCACCTCCGCGCAGCTGCGGAACAATTTCAACGCGCCCTCGGCGGTGTGCATGGCGGCGGTGCTGTACGTGTTCCGCACCCTGGTGGACGACGACATCCCGTTGAACGCAGGCTGCCTCAAGCCGCTCGAGGTCGTGCTGCCGGAGGGCTCGATGCTCAGGCCGCGCTACCCCGCGGCGGTGGTGGCGGGCAACGTCGAGACTTCCCAGTGCATCACCGACGCGCTGTACGGCGCGCTCGGCGTGATGGCCGCGGCGCAGGGCACCATGAACAATTTCACATTCGGCAACGCGCGCTACCAATATTACGAGACCGTGGGCGGCGGCTCGGGCGCCGGCCCGGGCTTCGACGGCGCCGATGTGGTGCAGACCCACATGACCAACTCGCGCCTGACCGATCCCGAGGTGCTCGAATGGCGCTTTCCGGTGCGGCTGGAGAGCTTCGAGATCCGGCGTGGCTCGGGCGGGCACGGGCGCTGGCGCGGCGGCGAAGGCGCGCAGCGGCGGGTGCGCTTCCTCGAACCGATGACCGCGGCGATCCTGTCGGGGCACCGCCTGGTGCGGCCGCACGGCATGGCCGGCGGAGCGCCGGGGCAGCCCGGGCGCAACAGCGTGCTGCGTGCCGACGGCTCGCGCCTCGAGCTGGGCCCCTTCGACCAGGTCGAAATGGGGGCCGGGGACGTTTTCGAGATCGAGACGCCCGGCGGCGGCGGCTACGGGGCCTAGCCGGGGCATCCGCTTATAATAGACGCCGGGATAATAGCAACGATCACATGAAACCGACGGCGATCTACTCGAAGACCGGAAAAGGCGTGCAGGAGGCTTCCGGCAAGACGAGCAACCTGTCGCGCGCCGATCGCGCGGTGTTATCGGCGATCGACGGCAAGTCGAACATCGGCGCGCTGTACAAGAAATTCGAGAAGACCCCGCAAGCCCGGTTCGACCAGCTCGTCGATCGCCTCGAGCGCGAAGGCTACATCCGCGAAGCATCTTCCGGAGTGACGTCCGCGCCGTCCACGTCCAGGTCCAGTGCGCCGCCCCCCAGCAAGCCGATGGACGTCGTGTCGGACCTGGACTTCACCGGCGTGTTCACCCCCGTCACGCCGCCCGCGTCCAGCCCGTCGTCGGTGCCGAAGGGGCCGACGATCGACCTTGCGGCGAAGGCACGTGCCGAGACCGAGCGCCGGGCGCAGGAAGAGTCGCTCGGCTACAAGGCGCGCCAGGCGGCCGCCGAGGCGAAAGCCAAGGTGGAAGCCGAGGTCCGCTCGCGCGAGGCGGCGAGCATACGCTCGAGGGAGGAAGTCGAAGCGAGGGAGCGCGCCGAGGCCGAGGCCAAGCTCAAGGCTGCGCAGGAGATCGCGCTGCGCGTCGCGGCGCAGGAGAAGGCGAAGGCCGACAAGCTGCGGGCGGAAGCAGAAGCGAAAGAGAGGGCCGAGGCCGAGGTGCGCAAGCGCAAGGAAGAGGAGGAGCGCCAGCGCAAGGAGGAGGAAGAAAGCAAGCGCAGGGAAGAAGAGGAACGCAAGCGGCGCGAAGAGGAAGAGGCGCGGCGGCGCAAGGAAGAGGAAGAGCGCAAGCGCAAGGAGGAAGAGGAACGCAAGCGGCGCGAGGAAGAGGAGGCCCGGCGGCGCAAGCAGGAGGAAGAGGCGCGCAGGCAGCGCGAAGCGGAAGAAGCCCGCCGGCGCAAGGAAGAGGAAGAGGCCCGCAAGCAGCGCGAGGAAGCGGAGGCCCGGCGGCGCAGGGAGGAGGAAGAAGCGCGCAAGCGGCGCGAAGAAGAGCAAGCGCAGCGGCGCAGGCAGGAAGAGGAAGCGCAGCGGCGCAGGCAGGAAGAGAAAGCCAAGGCCGCCGCGCCGAGCGGCGAGCAGTTCGCCGACTCGCTGCTGGCCGACCTGGACAATTTCGCCGATCGCGACGATGCCGATCATAAGGCGAAGGAGGACGCCGCGCGCAAGGAGAAGGAGGCGACAGAGCGCGCCCGGCGCGAGCAGCAGGCGCGCGCCGGGCGCGAGGAGCAGGCGCGCAAGCAGCGCGAGGACGAGGAACGCACCGGGCGCGAGCGCGAGCGGCGCGCGCGCGAGCTGGAGGAAGCGGAAGCGCGCCGCGCGCTGGATGCCGTGTCGGACAGCCGCGCCAAGCGCCGCCTGGCCGCGATCGTCGCCGCCGACGTGGCCGGCTACAGCCGGCTGATGGGAATCGACGAGGAAGGCACGCTGACGCGCTTCAAGCGCATGATGCGCGAGCTGATCCAGCCCAAGGTCGAGGAGCACAACGGCCGCATCGTCAAGACCGCGGGCGACGGCCTGCTGATCGAGTTTCCGAGCGTGGTCGACGCGGTGCGCTTTGCGGTCCAGGTGCAGACCGCGGTGGCGAACGAAGAGGCCGAAACTCCGCCCACGCGCCAGATCGCGTTCCGCATGGGCATCAACCTGGGCGACATCATCGGCCAGGAAGACGACGTCTACGGCGACGGCGTGAACGTGGCCGCGCGCCTGGAGGGGCTGGCCGACAAGGGCGGCATCTGCATCGCCGGCGTCGTGTACGACCAGATCCGGGACAAGGTCACCTATTCGATCGAGGATCTCGGCCAGCAGACGCTGAAGAACATCACCCGCCCGGTACGCGCCTACAAGATCAAGGGCGACTGGGAGACGGCCAAGCTGCGGCGCGAGGTCGATCCGGCCAGCCTGCCGCATCGCCCGGCCGCGCCGGCCAAGGCGGTGGACGACGAGGTCGTGGTGCGCGACGAGGACCTCGACATGGACGAGGTCCGGCGCGACGAGCAGGCGCTGACCAAGGAGGCGCTCAAGGCCCAGCGCGAGCGCGAGCGCGAGGCGAGGCGCAGGAAGAAGGCGGTCGACGCCGACATAGGGCCGATCAAGATCCGGCGCCGTCGCAAATGGGGCAAGCCGTTTGCGGTCACGCTGCTGCTGGCGCTGATCGCGGGCGTGGGCGCGCTGCACGTGGTGCCGGTCGAGACCGGCGAGTACGCCAAGGCCGCCAGCGCCGCGCTCGGCCGCACGGTCAAGATCGGCGCGGCCCGCATGTCGCTGGTCAACGGGCCGGAAATGAGGTTCGAGGGCGTGCGCATCGGCGACATCGCCATCGGCACGGTGCGCGTCTTTCCCACGCTCGGCTCGCTGTTCAGCGACAAGAAGGTCCTGGGCCGGGTCGAGCTGATCGGCGCGCTGGTGCCGGAGAACGAGCTCGGCGACGTCCTGCTCGGCAGGTTCAAGAGCGCCAAGTACAGCCTTGTGCGCGTCGACGCGAAGCAGCTCAAGCTGCGCGGCCCGCTCGCGCTTCCTGCGTTCGACGTCGGCGCGGTGCTGGCCGGCGACGGCACGCTCAAGTCGCTGGTGCTGAACGGACCCGACCAGCTGCAGGTCAAGCTGGCGCCCGACGGCGGACAACTGGCGCTCGAGGGCAGCGCGGCCAGCCTGACGCTGCCTTTCGCGCCCCAGGTCACGCTGACCGACTTCTCGCTCAAGGGAACCGCGACGCCCGAGGGCATGACGCTTAGCGATTGGGACGGCGCGCTGCTCGACGGCACCCTGGCGGGGACCGCGCAGATCCGCTGGGGCCCGTCGTGGCGCGTCGAGGGTACGCTCAAGTTCAAGAACATAAACGGAGCGGTGTTCGCGCCGGCGCTGTTGTCGGACGGCAAGGCCAACGGTAACGGGCAGTACTTCATGCAGGGCGTGGTCCCCGCCAAGCTCGGCGTCGACGCCCGCATCGACGGCGGCTTCAAGGTCAGCAGGGGTGTGCTCGGGAGCTTCGACCTGTCGCGCGCGATCCGCACCGCGGGCAAGGAAACCCAGGGCACGACCCTGTTTGCCGAGCTGAGCGGCAAAGGCAGCTACGACAAGGGCGCGGTCGCGCTGCGCGACGTCAATATCGCCGCCGGCGCGCTGAATGCCGGCGCGATCGTAGATATCGCGCCCGCGGGCGCGCTGTCCGGGCGCATCGTGGCCGACGTCAAGACCGCGGGTCAGACGCTGCGCTCGACGATCAATCTGGCGGGAACGGTGACGCGGCCGGAGGTCAAGAAGTAGCGGATGGCAACGATCCTCAAGCTCCGCGGCGCGCGCGCGCTGTCGGAGTTCCGACTCGCGAAACTCCTTGCCTCACTGCAGCAGGTTTACCCCCGGGTGCGCGGCGTGCACGCCGAGTACTGGCATTTCGTCGAAGCGGCGGCGCCGCCAGGCGCCGGCCCGCGCGCGCTGCTCGAGCGGCTGCTGCGCTACGGCGAGCCCGCGCCGGCCGAGCCGGCGCGCGGCGAGCTGTTCCTCGCGGTGCCGCGCCTGGGCACGATTTCGCCCTGGTCGTCCAAGGCGACCGACATCGCGCGCAACTGCGGCCTGGCCGAGGTACTGCGCGTCGAGCGCGGCCTGGCCTACACGCTGGAGATCGACGGGCAGGCGAGGCGCGACGCGCTCGCCGCACCGCTGCACGACCGCATGACCGAGACCGTGCTCGGCTCGCTGGAGGACGCCGAGCAGCTGTTCCGCCACGTCGCGCCGCGGCCGCTCGAACGCGTCGCGCGCGGCGCGCTCGCCGAGGCCAACCTGCGGCTCGGGCTCGCGCTGTCCGAGGACGAGATCGATTATCTGCGCGAGGCCTTCGACGCGCTCGGGCGCGACCCGACCGACGCCGAGCTGACGATGTTCGCCCAGGCCAACTCGGAGCATTGCCGGCACAAGATCTTCAATGCCGACTGGATCATAGACGGCGAGAAGCAGCCGCACTCCCTGTTCGGCATGATCCGGCACACGCACGCCGCGAACCCGCAGGGCACGATCGTGGCCTACTCCGACAACGCGGCGGTGATCGAGGGTCGCGAAATTGAGCGCTTTTACCCCACGAGAGACATCTATGGAACAAAGCGCGAGCTGACCCACGCGGTCATCAAGTGCGAGACGCACAACCACCCGACCGCGATCTCGCCCTTTCCTGGCGCGGCGACCGGCGCCGGCGGCGAGATCCGCGACGAGGGCGCGACCGGGCGCGGCGCGCGGCCCAAGGCGGGCCTGGTCGGCTACTCGGTGTCGGCCCTGCGAATTCCCGGCGCGCTCGAGCCGTGGGAGGGCGACGACCCGGGCAGGCCCGCGCGCATCGTCTCGGCGCTTGAGATCATGCTCGAGGGGCCGATCGGCGCGGCGTCGTTCAACAACGAGTTCGGGCGCCCGAATCTCGCGGGCTATTTCCGCAGCTTCGAGCTCAGGGCGGGGGGGGTGCCGCGCGGCTACCACAAACCGATCATGCTTGCGGGCGGGATCGGCAACATCTGCGCCGCGCACACCGAAAAGTCGGCGCTGCCCGAAGGCACGCTGCTGCTGCAGCTGGGCGGCCCCGGGATGCTGATCGGCATGGGCGGCGGCGCCGCCTCGTCGATGGGCGCCGGCGCCAACACCGCCGACCTCGACTTCGACTCGGTTCAGCGCGGCAACGCCGAGATCGAGCGCCGCGCGCAGGAGGTGATCGACCGCTGCTGGCAGCTCGGCGCCGACAACCCGATCCTGTCGATCCACGACGTGGGCGCCGGAGGCCTCTCCAACGCGCTGCCCGAGATCGTGCATTCGGCCGGCCGCGGCGCGCAGCTCGACCTGCGCGCCGCGCCGTCGGAGGACTCGGGCATGTCGCCGCGCGAGATCTGGTGCAACGAGGCGCAGGAGCGCTACGTGCTCGCGATCGCGCCGGCCTCCCTCGAGCGCTTTCGCGCCCTCGCCGAGCGCGAGCGTTGCCCGTTCGCGGTGCTCGGCGCGGCGCGCGCGGACGGCAGGTTGGTGGTCGCCGACCCGCTGCTCGAGCAGGACCCGGTAGATGTGGATCTCGGGGTGATCCTGGGCAAGCCGCCGAAGATGCTGCGCGACGTGAAGCGCCTCGCCCCGGCCCGCGAGCCGTTCGCGCTCGACGGCGTCCGGCTCGAGGAGGCCGCATTGCGCGTGCTGCGCCATCCAACGGTCGCGAGCAAGATGTTCCTGATCGCGATCGGCGACCGCACGGTGGGCGGCTTGAGCGCGCGTGACCCCCTGGTCGGTCCCTGGCAGGTGCCGGTGGCCGACTGCGCGGTGACGCTGCTCGACTACGAAGGCTATGCGGGCGAGGCCTACGCGATCGGCGAGCGCGCGCCGCTGGCGCTGATCGACGCACCGGCTTCCGGCCGCATGGCGGTGGGCGAGGCGATCACCAATCTCGCCGCGGCGCGCATCGAGCGGCTCGACCGGGTCAAGCTCTCGGCCAACTGGAT
Source organism: Betaproteobacteria bacterium (assembly GCA_027317055.1). Lineage (GTDB taxonomy): Bacteria > Pseudomonadota > Gammaproteobacteria > Burkholderiales > SG8-39 > DAHVFK01. The sequence continues at coordinate 7,453 of DAHVFK010000146.1, forward strand.
GGCGGCCGCGGGCTATCCGGGCGAGGACGCAGCGCTGTACGACACGGTGCGCGCGGTCGCGATGGAGCTGTGCCCGGCGCTCGGAATCTCGATCCCGGTGGGCAAGGATTCGCTCTCGATGCGCACCGCCTGGGACGGCAAGGAAGTGGTGGCGCCGCTTTCGCTGGTGGTGAGCGCGTTTGCGCCGGCGACCGACGCACGCGGCACGCTCACGCCGCGCCTGCGCACCGACGCGGGCGAAACCGAGCTGCTGCTGATCGACCTCGGCC
>DAHVFK010000147.1 GCA_027317055.1 Betaproteobacteria bacterium
CGTCCGCCCAGCAGACCGAGGAGATCGGCGCGCGCCTGCTGAAGCGGACTGCGCCCGTGCGAGTAGTGGTCGCGACGGCGGTCGCGGCGCTCGTCTTTGCCGCGCTCGGCGCGTCGGGTTCGTACTACGTGGCGCAGCGCCGCTTCGAGGCCGAGCGGGCGGAGTGGCTGCGGAAGCAGGCCGACCCGCGGCGGGCGGCGCTCCTTGCGTCGGACGAGGGCAAGGCGGCGCTTCGGCTCGCCGAGCTCGGCGTCGCGAGCATGCTTGCGCAGTGCAACGGCCGCCGCTCCTGGCGCGTCAAGGCCGGCTACTGCGTTCCGATGAGGCCAGACGGCCGGCCGGACGGCTTCAAGCTAGCCAAGGAGGGATAGATGCTCGGGACGAGAATCGAGAAGCAATCGTTTTCGATCAGGGAATTTTGCGAGCTGCACGCCATCTCGCGATCACTGTTCTACGTGCTCCGCGAGAAGGGCGAGGCGCCGCGCGTGATGAAAGTCGGGCGGCGAACCCTGATCTCGGCCGAGGCAGCGGCCGAGTGGCGAAAGAGCATGGAGCACATGAGCATTAAGAGACAGGAAATAACTTAGCGTCTGGTCAGCGGCTATGGATGTACTCAACCGCGGCACGAGAGAGGCGTGTCGCGGTACCCAAACGCGTTTAGAGACAAGAAGATAAAAGCTTGGGGCTCGTCTCTCTGCTGGACGATATTGGTGACAAAAGGCTAGTCTGCTCGAGAGGAGTCGTGTCTGACGCGGACTTGGGAGGGAGCGGTGCCAATTCGAACCTCATTGATCAAGGCGCGGGGTCTGACGTTCGCTCGATATCAACGGGGCGTCAACGAAACCGATGAAAAGAAGGGATTACTCGTGGCCCTGTTGGGTCTCGTCGGTGAACTTGGCGACGTGCAGACGATATTCAAGCGTCGACTCGAAGTAGGCCTATATCCGAATTTTCAGAAGGACATGTCGGAAGAAATTGGCGATACCCTTTGGTATTTGGCTAGCCTAGCCTCGCGTGTTGGATTGCGACTAGAGGATGTGGCTGCACAAAATATCTCGAAAGCGAGACAGCTTCACTCGCTAGGGGAAACATTCCGGTTCGATAGGGGCTTTCCGAAGGACGAGCGGCTTCCGCGCCAATTTGACGTAGTGTTCGAAGAGAAACCCTTGAGGAGAAGCGTCCAAGTTAAGATCATTGTCGGCGGCGTCTTTGTAGGAGATGCACTTACAGACAACGCAATGAAGGATGACGGATACCGATATCACGACGCCTTCCACCTTGCCTATGCTTCATGTCTAGGATGGTCCCCGGTAATTCGTGCGTTGCTGCGCCGGAAGAGAAAGAGCGATTCGAAGGTCGACGAAGTCGAGGACGGGGCCCGAGCCATTATCGTGGAGGAGGCCATATCAATTTTCCTCTTTAATCAGGCCAAGAGCCGCAACGAATACAGGGAGCAAAACGCAATTGATATCAGTCTGCTAAAGACCGTGCGCTCGATGTGTGGCAATCTGGAAGTGAGCCGTTGCACGGCAAAGCAATGGCGGTCCGCCATATACAGCGGGTACCAGATATTCCGAGCATTGAGGGACAATAGGGGCGGCATTGTGTCCCTCGACCTTGATAAGGCGTCAATAAGCTATACGCCGATTCGGACGAAAAGGCCGAAGGGAGGTTCGCATGCCAGAAGTTCACGGCCCCGATTGTCTAAGCGCGTGGCAAGAGGGCGCAAGAGAGCTTCGGAAGAGCGGGGGTGAAGTTCTTAACCTGATCACGACAATCGACGCACCATGCGGATTTCGCCCCGGCTGGCTGACTACTTACTCGCCGCACATAGTTGCCGCAGGAAGCGACCACCTTCCGGATGTGGTAAATACGGTGTTTCCTGTCAAGTTACATAGTAAGTGCGCATCTCGGGCGGCGCTTTACGGCGCATACGACCGTCTCCACAAGCGCGGGATGAGGTTACGTCGTAATCGAAGCCGATGGGGCACATATTTCGGAAGACTCATCGCCTATGGTGGAACCAAAAATCAGCTTGAGCTTGCAATTCAGAAGCTGAAGAGCTGGCCGAGGTATACGGCCGCCTTGGTTTTCCACCTTTCTTGCCCTCTAGTAGATCAGCCGAGAACCAGAGGGGGGCCCTGTTGGCACTACGGGGAACTGATTTGGAGAAAAGGAGACGTGTTGGATTTTGTAGTTGTATATCGCAACCATGATTTCTTCAATAAAGCATTGGGCAACTTCATTGCTCTCGGCCAGCTCTTGAAATTCATCGCCGACGCTAGCGGGAAAACGGCGGGGCGTTTGATATGCCATTCGGTACACGCCTATGCAGGATCACGGTTAAGCCACCTTGTTACCCTGGCCAAGATCTGAGGCGTCTTACATGGACGACCTTCAGCAGAGGCAGGCATTCGAACAATTGGTGATCGAGGTTACCGCCTGCCGGAAATGCCCCCGAATGAATAAGAGCGAGCGGGTGTTTGGCTATTCATGCGGTGGGCTGAACGCATCGGTCATGTTTATCGGGGAAGCCCCTGGGCGCCTGGGCGCTGACGATACGCTGATCCCGTTCCACGGAGATCAGGCCGGCCATAACTTCGAAGGCTTGCTACTGCAAGTTGGTATTAATCGCTACGAAAGTTTTGTAACGAATGCCGTTCTGTGCAATCCAAAGGACGAGAAAGGGAATAACGCAACGCCGACAATAGACGAGGTCCGCAATTGCAGCGTATTTCTTCGGCGACAGCTCGACCTAGTAAGGCCCGGTGTCGTAGCAACCCTTGGCGCTGTGGCGCTCAAAGCGACTGAAATAATTGAGGCGCACGGACTGAGCATCGCCGATCACGTGCGTAAAGAGAAGAAATGGTACGGTCGGACGCTCATACCCCTATACCACCCTGGGCAACGTGCGCTCGTCCATCGGAGCTTCTCGAACCAGCTCTCGGACTATCAGGCGGTTGCTGAGGCGGTGAGCGGCAGGCGTCGGCGGAAAATGCGTTCCGGCGGAAAGTACTCTCCTAAGGTGGCCGCAATCGTTGAATTGATCCTCTCTCAGAAGCCGCGGATGAGCTACTTCGCTTTGCATAAGTTGTTCTACTTGATTGAAGTGGCGGCCCGTAAGGAGATAGGGAAGCGCCTTACGAATAGCTACATCGTTAGACAGAAGGATGGCCCGTATTGCGTTGACCTGCACCTTGCGAAGCTAAAGACCATGATGCCGACGCTATATGTTGACGTTCGGCATAGCAAGGTAAGTCTCACAGCGCAACCAGCGCGAGATCTATTCAATACGCAATCACACGACAGGAGCTTGCTAGACAAATTGGAAGAGCGAATAGTTATATCGATCGTGCGCCGCTATGGCGGATGCTCGGATGCTGAACTGAAGCGTCGGAGTTATCTCACGAGTGAAATGCGGGATATATTGCGGGCAGAGAAACGCGGACTCAGAAATATGTTCAACGTACCGCTTCTTCTTCCTACCCCGGAGGAGCTCACCCTCTGATAGTTAGTGCGTGCGACCTCTTCTTCTTATCGAATGAGGAGCCGTGCGCGGGCGGATGCGTATAGGGTGGAGGACAGCGCGGGCACGGCCGCCCCGCAGGATCCAAATCCGTACATTACGCCGTGAGCGTGAGGCTCAACCCGTCGACGGATGAGCGCCTCGGACTGATCGCGCCGCCCTGAACGATCCAGCGTGCCGCAGCTCTATGCGGCTTTTCTTACGCGCAGCTCGACGCGCATTCCGGCATGGCCGAGCATGTTGACGAGGGCGTCGAGGCTGAACTTGCTGATCTTGCCGCGCAGGAGGTCATTGAGCCGCGGCTGGGACACGCCGAACTGCTTCGCCGCCTCGCGCTGAGGCGTTCCGCGGGCAACATCGCGAATGCGCGACATGAGCTGCGCGCGGAGCATCAAATTCTCCGCCTCTTCGGGGGCGAAGCCGACGTCCTCGAAGACGTTGCCGCTGCCGCGGGTGCGCTTGAGTTTCTCGGTCATCGCTGCTTTCGCTCCTGTACCAAGTCCTTGAACCTGCTGCGCGCGAGCTCCAGGTCGGGCCTCGAGGTCTTGCGCGACTTCTTCTCGAAGGCGTGGAGCACGTACACGGCCTCCGCAAAGCGGGCGACGTATATCAGACGGTAGGCGTTGCCCGCCCGCACCCGGATCTCTCTGACCCCGAGCCCGACCGACGGCATCGGCTTCCAGTCCGAGGGGTCCTTGCCCTGCTGGACTTCCCACAGCTCGAAGCCTACGGCGCCGCGGGCCTCGCCCGGAAACCCTCGCACCCGCTCCCGGCTGTCGCCGAGCCATGTGATCGGCTTGAGCGTCATGATATCCAAAGCGAGATCACGAGTCAACGCACCGCTTGCAGGTTCTCGCGCGCGGCTCGCTTCCCGGCGAAGGAGGGCAGCCGGGTGACCGCCAGGGCGAGCGTCTTGTCCGACAGGTGCGCGTAGTGCTTCGAGGTGATGCGGGTGTCGGCGTGACCCAGCAGCTTGGAAATCGTGAGGAGGTCGACGCCGGCCTGCGCGAGGTGCGACGCGTAGGTATGGCGCAGCTCGTGGAACGCGACCGCGGGCAGGATCTTCGCCTTGCGGCAGGCCTCGGTCAGGGGCCGGACGTGGTAGTTCTTTCCCCATTCCCGCCCGTCGGCGCGCGTGAAGACCGGGGCCTCGCCGGTCTTACCGGCGAGCCGCGACTTGAACAGCGCCAGCCCTTCGGGGTTGAGCGGGATATGGCGAGGCCGCCCGGACTTGGACTCGGCGCCGACGTAGATCTGCGCGGTCCTGGTATTCACGTCGGCCGCGCGCAGCCGCGCCAGCTCTCCGTATCGCGCTCCGGTGAGAAGCGCTGCGCGCACCAGGGCGCGGAGATCGGCAGGGCAGGCATTGACCAGCCTGACCGCCTCGGCGTCGCTCAGGAACCGGATGCGCGCCTCGTCCGCCTTCGCGAAGGGCTTGACCTTGCGCCATGCGGTGTCGTCAGCCGCCAGGCCATCGTGGAACGCGCGATTGAGAAGCGCCTTGAGCACGTTCAGGATGCGGTTGGCGGTCGCCCGGCGGGCGCGTTTCTCGTCGGCGGTCTTCGGGGCGGGGCGGTACCTCGGCTTACGCTTGCTGCTGCGGAGCTTGGCGGGCTGGGATGCGAGCGCATCCAGCCACGCCCGCAGCCTCGGGGCGGCGACTGCTTCGAGCTTCAAGTCGCCGAGGGCCGGCAGGATGTGGGCGTTGATGACATGCTCGGTTTCGCGTACGGACTTCCTCTGCTGGCGGAACCACTCGAGATAGCGCTCCGCCGCCTGCTTGACGCTCGCGTCGCCCGCCAATCCGATCCCGCGCTGCTTTTCGCGCTGGCGCGCCAGCGCCCGGGCGCGGTCCTGCGCCTTGTAGAACGTGAGGACGGTTTCGCCGTTGGCGTCCACGTGGTCGTCGGCCCCGGCGATGAAATCCTGGCGATACTTGCCGTCGCCCTCGTAGGCCCGGCAGTACCAGGAGCCGCCCCGGGGCCCGCGCCGGTAGCCGAGCGCCACGCCCTCGGCGATGTTGAGCCAGTACGGTTGATGCCTGACTTTGAGCGCCGCCCTGGCGGTCCGCGTCCCGAGCTTGCTATCCTTTCGCGCTCCCGCCATGCCGTCCTCCCGTTCACATCTTACCAAACATTTACCAAACGGTCCGGGAAAAACAGCCCCGGACTTCGGTGGACGGAGTTCAGCTCTTACAGAGGGAAAACGGCGATCCAGCGACGTCCAGCAAGAGCCAGCCTATGGCCCTTTCACGGCGGTAACCGGGGTTCGAATCCCCGTGGGGACGCCATACTGACGCGGCGGATTGGAGCCTGCGAGACCCGCGCCCATCCGCTGATGTCATACGTACGGCGCCCGTTCTCAGTGATCGGCGTGAGCTTCAGCTTGTAGATAGCGATTGCGTGCCGGATCAGTTGGCGGAGCAATGGGATATTTCGCTTGTCCCGGACCATTTCGCTGAACCGCTTGAGTCGCTCCAGCATGTGAGCCTTCTTTTCCTCCAGCTTCTTCTCGTCGTACTGAGCCTCGGGCAAGCCGGATAGCTCCAAATTGAGCCGGTCGATTTCCCGGCCCAGCTCGTTGATCCGAGTCGCCACGGCCTGCGGGTCGTCAAGCGACTGCTCCGACAACGCGATCAGGTTTGCCTTCTGGCGCGTCTTGGCCGCGATTTCGGTTTCCAGCTTCTTCCGCAAGCCGGGGTCCCTCTTGAGCCGCGCCTTGCCATCCTCGACCGCTTTCCTAAAGGCCGCTGAGGCTCGCTCGGGAGTCAGAACGTCGCGCTCGATGTAGCCCATCAGCCTAGCGTCTAGCTCGGCCTGTCGCACTCGGGCGTTGTTCTTGCAGATCGTGTCGCCTCGACGGTTATTTGCGCTGCACACGTAGACCGCGACCAGCTTCCGCGTTCGGCCTGCGCCCATGGACATCTTGTGCGCGATCAGCGAAGCGCCGCACTCGGGGCACTGGAAGATACCGCTCAGCAAGTACCGCGAATGTCGCCCGGTCTCGGGGCTGCCATACTTGAGCGCGCCATCCTTCGCTTCGTGCCGCAGGTATGCCTTCGCCATCGCGTTGATCCGCTTCTGCGCCGCGTCCCAAAGCGGCTGCGGGATGATGCGCAAGTCCTCGCGGACAGTGCGAATGATCGCGTCCTTCTCCGACTGCTTGACGCGGAACTTGACGCCGCCCTGATCGCGCTCGTTCTTCATGCGCCCATAGACCAGCTCGCCGACGTAGCGCGGATTCCGCAGCATGTCGCGCACCGCGCTAGGTGCCCAAGAGCCTGACCCGCGCTTGCCTACCATCGGCTTTGCAGGGCGCAGTCCGCCGAAGAACTCTCGGGACTCGGCGCGATACCGACTGTCGCCGTTGGCTGCCTTTGCAATCGCTCGCGTACCGTAGCCCGCGACGAACATCGTAAACACCTGCTTGACTACCCGAGCCTGCGCCTTGTCGATCTCAAAATCCGTGTACAGGTGTACCGGCTGGCCGCTCGAATCCTTGCCCCAGTGCTTGACGTTGCGGTAGCCGAAGCAGACTCCGCCGCAGTTGCGCCCAAGCTTGGCGCGCTCGTCCAGTCCCTCGCGGGCATCTACGCTAGCTTTCTTGCGATGTTCGCTGTCGATGTGCCCCTGCACTCCGACAAGCAGCTCGGGAAAGTTTTCTTTCCGAATGACCTGCTTGGTCTTGTAGAAAACGATTTCGGCGCCTGTCGCCACGATCTGCTCAAGTAGCTGTAAGGCATGGCTGGCATTCCGAATCAGCCTTGATTGGTCGCGCACGATCAGCACGTCGAAGGCACGTGAGGCGGGATCAGGCGCTCGGCGCTGTCGCTCGCCTTCGACAATGCCAAGCGCAGCCTTCATGCCGTCGAGTCCAGGGCGGCTGATCGTCGCGCCGCTGATCTTCTCGTCCTTATAGACGTGATCGGGCTGGATTGTGAGGCCGCATTCCTCGGCCAGCTTCCTCGCGTTGCCCTCCTGAATCGCCGTGGATTTCAGGTCCGGGTCGCCGCTGTCGGCTCGTCGGCCCCGCTGCTCGTCGGACGTGCTCTTGCGGCAGTAGATGCCCGCTCGCGTTCCCGCTGCAAACTCAATTGATCGTTTCATGACTTCCCTCCTGATGTGATCGTGCGTTCGCTACGTTCAGCTTGACGGCCCGCTCGGG
>DAHVFK010000148.1 GCA_027317055.1 Betaproteobacteria bacterium
GGAATACCTCGTACACGAACTCGAGATTGGCGCCGAGCTTGGCGCGCGCGCCCTGGCGGTACGCGCCGAGGATCAGGTTCTCCTCCACCGTCAGCGTCGGGAAGAGGCGCCTTCCCTCTGGCACCAGGGCGATGCCGAGGTCGACCATCTGCTGCGGATTCCTGCCCACCAGGTCGATGCGCTCGCCGTCGCGCTCCAGATAAATCGTGCCGGCGGTCGGCCGGACGATGCCCATGATGCACTTGATGAGGGTGCTCTTGCCGTTGCCATTCGAGCCCAGCAGCACCACGCCCTCGCCCTGCTCTACCCGGATCGACAGGCCGTGCAGCACCCGCACCGCGCCGTAGCCGGCTTCGATCCCGTCCGCGACGAGCCTATTCGCCAAGGTAGGCCCGCTCCACCAGTGGGTTGCGCACGATCTCCTCGGGTGTGCCCTCGGCGATCTTTTGCCCGGCGTCGAGCACGACGACGCGCTCGGAGAAGCGCATCACGGCGCGCATGATGTGCTCGATCATGATCACCGCGACCCCGCGCCGGTTGAGCGCGAGCAGGATCTCGAGGATCTCGTCCACTTCCGCGCTCGACAGTCCAGCCATCGCCTCGTCCGAGACCAGCAGCCGAGGCTTCGCGGCCAGCGCGCGCGCGAGCTCCAGCTTGCGCATGTCGACCTGGGTCAGCCCGGCGGAATTCTCGTGCGCGCGTCCTTTGAGGCCGATCTGCTCCAGCACGTCCATCGCCTCGTCCGTAATTCGCCGGTGTTCGGAGCGAGACCAGGCCGCGTACTCGAGCGGCACGCGCAGGTTCTCGAGCACCGACATGCTGCGGAAGGGCTTGGGGATCTGGAAGCTGCGCGCGACGCCCAGGCGCGCGCGCTGATACGCCGGCATACGCGTGATGTTGCGCCCCTCGAACTCGATTGAGCCCTCGTCGTTGAACAGCGCACCCGAGATGCAGTTGATGAGCGTCGTCTTGCCCGAGCCGTTCGGTCCGATCAGCCCCAGGCGCTCGCCTGCATTGACGTGCAGGTCGACGTTCTGCAGCGCGATGAAGCCGCCGAAACGCTTGGTGATGCCGCCTGCCGTCAGCACCGGCACGGTCATCGCGCGCGCCTCGCCCGGAACTTTTGCACCAGGCCGACGATGCCCTGGGGCGCCATGCTGATGAACACGACCAGCATGATGCCGACGAACAGCACGTTGAGCTCGGAGGATACGGTGACCGTGATCACCTGCTGCGCCGTGCCGACAAGCAGGGCGCCGATCACCGGGCCGATCCAGTGCGCGGTGCCGCCGATCATCGGCATCGCGATCGCGTTCACCGCGACGAACAGGCTGAAGGCCGAGGCCGGATCGACGAACGTCACGAAGTAGGGGTAGGGCGCGCCCGCCACCCCCATCATCGCCCCCATGATGGTCGCCGAGATCAGCTTGAGCTTGAGCGTGGGCACGCCCGCGCACTCCGCGGCGACCTCGTCGTCGCGGATCGCGGCGAGGCCCCGCCCGAGGCGCGAGGCATTGAGCGCGCGCGAAATGGCGATCGAGCCCAGAGTGAGCAGCAGCATCAGCACGAACAGCATTTCGATGTAGCTGTTGAACCACAAGTGGCTGTCGGGAGTGAGGATGTAGGCGCCGCGCGCGCCGCCGACGTAGGCCCAGTTGTTCATCAGGGTCTCGAACACGATCGCCATGGCCAGGGTGGCAATCGAAAAATACACTCCCTTCAGGCGCAGGGTGAGGTAGCCCAGCCCCAGGCCGATGAGCCCGCAAACCAGCGCGGCGGCCATGATCATGATCGGCAGCGGAAAATCCTGGCCGAACGCTTTGCCGAGGGCGATGCTGGTGTACGCGCCCACTGCGAAGAATCCGGCGCTGCCGAAATTCACGTAGCCGGTAAAGCCCCCGAGGATGTTCCACGCCACCGCCATGACGGTGCCCTGCAGGATTACGTATAGCGCGTTGAAGTAGTAATCGTTGTCGATGAAATGCGTCAGCAGCAGGCCGGCGACGAGCGCGGCGACCATCGAGAGCCAGAAGGCGCGGCCTTTCATCTACTTTCTTCCGAACAGCCCGGACGGGCGCAGCGCGAGCGTGAGCAGCAGAACGCCGAAAGACACCGCAGGCGACCAGGACGGTCCCATGAAGGTCGCGACCATGGTCTCCACCACGCCAATGAGCAGCGCCGCGATCGCCATCCCCGGGATGCTGCCCATGCCGCCCAGCACCACGATGGCGAACGCGCGGCCGATGTACTGGCGTCCGAGCGAGGGCTCGACCGGGCCGATGATGATCAGCAGCGAGCCGGCGATCGCGGTGGTGGCGATCGCCAGCCCGAAAGCGAACTGCTTGATCTTCACCGGGTCGGCGCCCATCAACTGCAGCGCGAGGCGGTCCTGCGCCACGGCGAGAATCGCGCGACCCATGAAGGTGCGCGAAAGGTAAAGGTAGATTCCGGCCGTCAGCGCGGCGGCGACGCCGAACGGCACCAGCATCCGGTATGGCAGCCCGACGAACCCGATGTCGATGCTCTGGCCGATGTAGGGCGCGCTCACCAGGCGGTAGTCGACGCCGTACGCCATGATGAGCAGCACCTCGATGATGAACATCAGGCCGAAAAAGAACGCGAGGCCCGAAAGCGACTCCTGTCCGGTGCGCTCGAACGCAGCATAGTAGACGCGGTAGATCGCAATGCCGACGAAAAAGAACAGCGGCGCCATCAGCAGGCCGATCAGCACCGGGTCGAGCCCGAACTCGCTGTTCAGGATGTAGGCGGCGTAGGAGCCTGCGACGACGAACGCCGGGTGGGCGATATTGACGATGTCGAGCTGGCCGAAGGTGATGGCCAGCCCGATCGACACGGCGGCGTAGAAGCCGCCGAGCAAGAGCCCTGCGACGATGGCGTTGGCGAAAAGGTCAACCGACAGCACCGTCGCGCGGGCTCGTGCAGGCGCGGGTTACTTCGCGTACGGGTAGACTATGTCTCCCGACTTCCATTGCTTGGGATAGAGCACCACGCGCGAGCCGACCTGCGCGAACTGCTCCAGGTTGTCCGGCTTGATGTTGCGGAACTGGACCTGGAGCACGCGGGTCGTGGCCCACTCGCCGTTCTTGCCGAACTTGACGTCGCCGACCACGGTCTTGAAGGTGGTCTTGTGCATGTACGCGGCGAGCTTGCTCTGGTCGAGGCTCTTGGTCGCTTCCACTGCTTGACCGAGCACCTCCAGGTAGGCATAGGCGTAGGGCGGCAGGTAGTGACCCAGCGGGTCGACGCCCTTGCCCTTGGCCGCCTCCTGGTACTTCTTCAGGAACTCCTCGATTCCAGGGAAGTTGAGCGTTGGCGCGGGGACCCAGAAGTCGTAATTGACGATGTTGTCCAGCAGCGGGCCTAGGTTCTGCTGGATCGCTGCGAATTGCAGCCCGACCAGGCAGCCGCCGAGCATCTTCGCCTTCAGGCCGACCTCGTGCGCCGCCTTCACTATGCCCACCGACTGCGGCGGGTAGCTCGCTACGTAGATGACCTCGGCGCCAGTCGCCTGGATGGCGCGCACGATAGGCGTGTAGTCGGTGGTTGACGGCGGAAAGGTCTTGTCGTAGATGATTTTGAAGCCCATCTTCTTGGCGTTGGCGCGCGCGCCCGCGGCGGCGTTCAGCGCGAACTCGGCGTCCGCGGCGATGATCGCCACTGTCTTCGGCTTCGGATTCTGCTCCGCTGCAAGCTGGAAAAAGCCCCGCGACCAGTCGATCTTCGGCACCGGGCCCGCCGGCATGATCTGGAAGTAGCGGTTGTAATTGAATTGATCGTTGACCGCCAGGCCGAACAGTGACGGGAACACCAGCTTCTTGCGCATGATGATCGGCATCGCCGGCGCGATCTCGTTGGTGCCGTAGCTCGACACCACCAGGTCGACCTTGTCGACGTCGAGCAGCTTGGTGTAGATCCCCGGTACGGTGGCCGGATTGGTGGCGTCGTCGTAGTAGACGAATTGCACCGGCCGGCCGAGCAGCCCGGCTTTCTTGTTGATGTCGTCGCGCCAGATCTCCATCGCGATCAACGCCGCCTTGCCGGCGCCCGCGAGGCCGCCGGTGAGCGCCATGCTGAAGCCGATCTTGATCGGCTCTGCGGCCTGCGCCGCGAATGAAACGAGTGCGCCGGACGCCGCCGCCAGGGCGATCACACCCGAGGCCAGCGTGGCACGCATGAATGAACGACGCTTGATCATTTCCGAGTCCTCCTCTCCAATGTGGTCACTGCAGTAGTGACTGCAGTGGTGACTACAGCTGTCCTCTATTCGTGCCGCACGGGACTTGCGCAAAAGTGTAGCAGCAATTCAGCAATCCTGGGTCAGGTACCAGTCAAGAATCTGCTCCCCGGTCCAGAGCACGACCCCGGGCCTGGCCTGGATGTGCTGGTAAAGCTTCTCCAGCCAGCCGATGCGGTGCGGCACGCCCGTGATGTAGGGGTGCACGCTGATTGCCATCACGCGGGTGATGGTCTCGCTTTCCTCGTAAAGCCGGTCGAACTGCGCTGCGCCGCGCCGGAACAATTCGTCCGCGCCGTGGTGCTGCAGCGCCATCATCGGAATATCGTTCACCTCCAGCGTGTAGGGCACCGACACGATGTGACCTTTGGAAGTTCGGATCTTCACCGGCTGGTCGTCTAGCACCCAGTCGGCGACGTACTCGAGGCCCTCTTCGTGCAGGATGTCGATCGTGTCGTAGGTCTCGGTCAGGCCCGGGCTTTCCCAGCCGCGCGGCGGCTTGCCCGTGAAAGAGCGGATCACCTCGATCGTGTCGCGGATCGCCTGGCGCTGGTCGGTCAGGCTGTGCATCGGACCCTGCAGGTAGCCGTGCCCCATAAATTCCCAGTTCGCCTCGCGCGCGGCTTCGGCGATGCGCGGGTAGCTCTTGAGCACGGAGCCGTTGACCGCCATGGTCGGAGTCACCTTGCAGCGCGCCAGGGTGTCGACGAAGCGCCAGAACCCGACCCGCATGCCGTACTCGTGCCAGGCCCAGTTCGGCAGGTCGGGCTGCAGCGGCTGGCCCATCGGCGGCGGCAGCACGGTGCGCGGCATGTTGCGCTCGATCGACCATTCCTCGACGTTGACGATGGTCCACACCGCCATGCGCGCGCCGCCGGGCAGCCTGAGCGGCGGGCGGTCGACGATCGCCGAGTACGGAACCCGCTCGCGCGGCAGCTTGCCTTGCGCCATCGTCAAGCTCCTGTCGCGCGGTTGACCGCGGGCATCACTTTCTCCGCCATCAGCTCCATCGAGCGGCGCGCGAGCTTCGCGTCGACCCAGTCGATGCCGCAGTACAGCAAGGTGCCGAAATCGCCTGTCGTTGCGCGCAAGGCGAGCAACTCCTCGGTCACCTGGTCCGGCGTACCCGCGATCACCAGGTCGTCGACCACGGTGTCGAGCGTCACCTGCTCGTCGGGCGTGTCCTTGGAGGGCTTGAACAGGTTGATGCGACCGGCGCGCTTGAGCTTGATGAACAGCTGCTGGTAGTAGAAGCGGTAGGGACTGCGAGCGCCGAAACCGTATTCGCGCGCGGTGGCCGCGTCGTCGGCGACGAACACGGTCTTCGCCACGCGCCAGTTGACCGGCTCGGCCCTGCGCCCCGCCGCGGCGCAGCCCTCGGCGTACTTCGGCCAGTGCGACTTGACCCACTGCGGCAGCAGGAAGTTGGCCGAGATCGGGTCCCAGCCGCGCTTGGCGGCCTCGGCGACGCCCTTCGAAAAGGGCTCGACCGCCGTGACGACGATGGGCGGATGCGGCTTCTGGTAGGGCTTCGGGATGATTCCCTGGCCGATCTCGGGGATCATGGTCTTCTCGGTCGAGATGTTCCAGAACCGGCCCTTGAGGTCGTACGGAGGCCCGCCGGTCCAGATCGCGATCATGTGGTCGATACATTCGACGAACATGGCGGTGCGGTCCGCGCCCATGTTGCCGAAGACCTCCCAGTCCGAAGGCAACCCGCCCGGGCTGATGCCGACGATGAGGCGGCCTTCGAGCATGTTGTCGAGCATCGACACGGTGGCCGCGAGCTGGGCCGGGTGGCCATTGGGCAGGTTGAGGGTGCCGGTGCCGAGCCGGATCTGCTTGGTGTCATGCGCCAGGCTGGCGAGGAAGGTGGCGCAGCTGGTGACCGACTCCGCGACGTCGGTGACGTGCTCGCCGACGAACGCCTCGCAATAGCCGAGCCGGTCGGCAAGCAGGATCGCCTCGCGGTCCTCCTTCAGGGTCTCGACGTAATTGCGCTGCGGCGGATGCAGCGGCATGGTGAAATAGCCGAGTTTCATTCCTTTGCCGTCGGGGTTGTTGCGGCTCGCCGCTGATGATCAGGCGATAATCTACACGTATGAGCACGATTCGCGCAAAGCGCAAGCCGTCCTCCCGCCGCCTGCTGCCGGGCGAGCGGGAGAAGCAGATCGTGAGCGAGGCGATCCGCTTTTTCTCGGAAGTCGGCTTCTCCGGCCAGACGCGCGAGCTGTCGCGCCGCCTGGGAATCACGCAGCCGCTCTTGTACCGCTACTTTCCCTCCAAGCGCGCGCTGCTCGAGCGCGTCTACCGGGAGGTGTTTCTCGGCCGCTGGGACCCGGCCTGGCGCACGCTGCTGGAGGACCGCTCGCGGCCGCTGCGCGCGCGCTTGATCGAGTTCTACCGGCGCTACACGACGGTCGTGTTCCGCCCGGAGTGGATCCGGCTCTACATGTACGCCGGACTGGCGGGCACGGGCTTCAACCGGCGCTACATCGACATGCTCGAAAAGCAGCTGCTGCGGCGCATCTGCGCCGAGCTCCGGGTGGAGCTGGGCCTGCCCGACAGCCGGCGCGCCCGGATCTCGCCGTTCGAGATGGAGCTGGCGTGGGACCTGCACGGCGGGATCTTCTACTACTGCGTGCGCAAGTTCATCTACCGCAGCCGGGTGCACGAGGACCTTGCGGCCCTGATCGAGCATGCGGTCGACAGCCTGCTGCTGGGTGCGCCGACGGTACTCGGCCGGCTGCTCGGCAGAAAACGACCCCCCACATCGATAAGGAGGTGAAACGCATGCAATACCGTGAACAGCTGGGCAGGACCCGCGTCTCGCGCAAGGACATGCTCAAGCGCGTGGCGCGCTTCGACGAGCTGAAAGGATTCGACGGCGGTCTGCCCGACAGCCGCTATCCCGGATGCGAGCGGATTCTCTACAACGTGATCGGCTTCCAGCCGCCGAAGGGCGAGAACCGCGGCGCGGTTACCTCGCCGGTGGGCGAAAAGGCCTCGCGCCTGGCGGCGATCAAGATCTCCGAAGGCTTCAACCTGGGATATTGCCGCGCCCTGCCCGGACGCGGGCCGATGTTCCACAACCACGACACCAACGAAACCTTCATCGCCATGACCGGCACCTGGCGCGCGAGCTGGGAGAACAAGAAGGGGCGCATCGAGCACGTCGACTTGAAGCCGCTGGACGTGATCTCGTTCCCGCCCGGCGTCTCGCGCCGCTTCATGAACGTCACCCGCGGCAGCAAGCGCAAGTTTTCGGTGCTGATGTTCGTCATCGGCGGCAACGCGCCGCGCGCCGAGTTCACGCGCGAGTCGATGCAGGAGCTCGCGGCGGGGGGGTACCTCAAGACCCGGTAAGGCTTGCTGTAAAATCAAGCACTTTCGCTTAGCG
>DAHVFK010000149.1 GCA_027317055.1 Betaproteobacteria bacterium
GCGCCGCTGTACGTCGGCAAGAGCGTCAACATGCGCGGCCGCGTGCTGGCGCACTTCGCCGACGACCTGCGCTCGGCGCGCAAAATGCAGCTCGCGCGCGAGGTGCGGCGCATCGACTGGCAGCGCACCGCCGGCGAGCTGGGCGCGCTGCTGCGCGAGGCCGAGCTGGTCAAGGCGCTGGCGCCCGTCTTCGACCGGCGCAGGCGCCGCACGGGCAAGCCCGCCCCGCTCAAGACCATCGCCTGGCCCTACCGCGGGCCGGTCGGCGTGGTGGAGCAGGACCGCGAGCGCGAGGCGAGCGAGGTGCACGTGGTGCACAACTGGTGCTACCTCGGCACCGCGCAGTCCGAGTCCGAGCTCGCGGAGCTGCTCGAGGGCGGCTCGCGCCCGCGCTTCGACCTCGACCAATACAAGATCCTCGCGCGCCATCTGTTGCATGGGCGCGCGCGGGTGGTCGAGCTTTCGGCCTGACGATGCACTGCGAGCTGCTGCTGCCTGCGCTCTTTCCTACCCGCGAGCACGCGCGCGAGGCGCTCGGCGCGCTGCGCCTGCCCGCGCTCGAGCTGCTGCTCGCCCGCGGCCGGGCCTCGGGCGCCGAGCCGCAGGCACCCGAGCAGTGGCTGGTCGAGGCCTTCGGCGGCGAGGCCGACAGCGAGCACGCGCCGGTCCCGGTCGGCGCGCTCACCGTGCTCGCCGACGGCGGCGAGCCGGGCGACGCGCGCTGGCTGCGCGCCGACCCGGTGCACCTGCGCCTGGGCCGCGACGCGCCGGCACTGGTGCCGAGCGCCGCGTTCGAGGTCTCGCGCGAGGAGGCCGAAGCCTTGTGCGAGGCGCTCAATCGCCATTTCGCCGGCGAGCTGACGCTCTACCCGCTCGCTCCCGCGCGCTGGTGCGCGCGCGCCGCGCACGAGCTGACCGTCGCCGCCGAGTCGCCGCTCGAGGCCGCGGGCGGCGACGCACACGAGCGCCTCGCCGCGGGCAGCGGCGGCGCGCCCTGGCACTCGCTGCTGACCGAGGCGCAGATGGTGCTGCACGCACATCCGGTGAACGCGGCGCGCGAGCGCCGCGGCGCGCCCACGTTGAACAGCCTGTGGCTGTGGGGCGCGGGCCGCGCGCCGCGCGACGCCGCAGGGCCGTGGCAATCGGTCTGCGCCGACGAGCCGCTTGCGCTCGGCCTGGCGCGGCTCGCCCGGATCGCGCGCCGGCCGCTGCCGGCCTCGGCCGAGGCCTGGTTCGCGTGCGCACCCGAGGACGGCCGCCACCTGCTGGTGCTCGACGCGCTGCGCGTCGCGCACGTGCTGGACGAGCCCGAGGCCTACACGGCGCGCCTGCGCGAGCTCGAAGCGCACTGGTTCGCGCCGCTGCTCGACGCGCTGCGCGCAGGTCGCATCGGCATGCTCACGCTGCACGTTCCCGACGCGGCGGACGCGCGCTCGTTCGAGACCGTGCGCGGCGACCTGCGGCGCATCTGGCGCCGCCCGCACGCGCTCGAGCGCTACGCGTGAAGATCGTCGAGCGCACCTATGCCGAGGCGGACCGGCGCGCGCTCGAACGAGCGGGCGTTCACCCGGTGCTGGCGCGCGTATTCGCCGCCAGGCGCATCGGCTCGGCCGCGGAGCTGGACTACGACGCCTCGCGCCTGCTCGCGCCTTCGCTGCTCGCCAACGCGGAGCAGGCGGGGGCGCTGCTCACCGACGCGATCGCCGGCAGGCGGCGCATCCTCATCGTCGCCGACTACGACGCCGACGGCGCCACCGCGTGCGCGCTTGGCCTGCGCGCGCTGCGCAGCCTCGGCGCCGAGGTCCAGTACCTGGTGCCGGACCGCTTCGTGCTCGGCTACGGCCTGTCGCCCGAGCTGGTCGACCTCGCGGCCGGCCTGCGGCCCGAGCTGCTGGTCACGGTCGACAACGGCATCGCGAGCGTCGAGGGCGTGGCGCGGGCGCGCGCGCTGGGCATCGCGACGCTGGTCACCGACCACCACCTGCCGGGCCCCGAGCTGCCGGCGGCCGAATGTATCGTCAACCCGAACCAGCCCGGCTGCGGCTTTCCGTCCAAGGCCCTGGCGGGGGTGGGCGTCATGTTCTACGTCATGCTCGCGCTGCGCGCGGAGCTGCGCCGGCGCGGCGCCTTCGCCGCGCGGCCCGAGCCCAACCTGGGTACGCTCGCCGACCTGGTTGCGCTCGGAACCGTCGCCGACGTGGTGCCGCTGGATGCCAACAACCGCATCCTGGTCGCGCAGGGGCTCAAGCGCCTGCGGGCCGAGCGCGGCACTCCGGGCCTGAACGCGCTGCTGCGCGTCGCCGGGCGCTGGCCGGCGCAGGCCACCGGCTTCGACCTCGGCTTCGCCGCGGGCCCGCGCCTGAACGCGGCGGGGCGACTGGCCGACATGAGCCTAGGCATCGAATGCCTCGTTACCGACGACGAGGCGCGCGCATCGAGCATCGCGCAGCAGCTCGACCAGCTCAACCGCGAGCGGCGCAAGATCGAGGGCCAGATGCTGGACGAGGCGCTGCTTGCCGCGGCCGACATCGAAGCCGCGCCGGGCGCCGCCGCGGCGCTGTTCGAGCCGGGCTGGCACCAGGGCGTGGTCGGGATCCTCGCTTCGCGCCTGCGCGAGCGCCTGCACCGCCCGGTGGTGTGCTTCGCGCGCGCGGGGGACGGCGCCAACGCCGGGCTGCTGCGCGGCTCCGGGCGCTCGATCCCGGGCCTGCACCTGCGCGACTGCCTCGACCTGGTGGCCAAGCGCGAGCCGGGGCTGATCCTGCGCTTCGGCGGCCACGCGCAGGCTGCGGGCCTGACGCTGCACGAGCGCGACTTCGAGCGCTTCGGCGAGGCGTTCGAGCGCGCCGCCGCGGACACGATGCCGCCCGAGGCGCTCTCGCCAGTGATCGAGACCGACGGCGCGCTCGACCCGGCGCACGCCACGCTCGGCGTGGCGCAGCTGCTGGAAGAGCAGATCTGGGGCCAGGGCTTTCCGCAGCCGCTGTTCTGCGATACATTTTCCGTCGACGGCCAGCGCGTGGTGGGGGAGCGGCATCTCAAGCTGCGCCTGGTCAGGGACGGCCAGCGGTTCGATGCGATCAAGTTCAACGCCGTGGACCCGCGCTCGGCGCAGCACGGCGGCGGCCTCGGCTCACGCATACGCGCCGCCTACCGGCTCACGGTGAACGAATTCAACGGCCAGAAGAACGTCCAGCTCAATGTCGAGCACATCGAAGCCTAGCGCCAGGCTGCGCATCCGCGCCGGCCGCACCGAGCTCGAAGTCGCGCTCGACGACACGCCCACGGTCGCGGCGCTGCTCGAGGCGCTGCCATTCGAATCCTCCGCCCGGACCTGGGGCGAGGAAGTCTACTTCGACGCCCCGATCTCGGTCGACCTCGAGCCGCATGCGCGCCAGATCGTGGAGCCCGGCACGGTGTGCTTCTGGGTCGAGGGCTCGGCGCTCGCCCTGCCCTTCGGCCCGACGCCGATCTCGACCGACGGCCGGCCCAAGCTCGCCAGCCGCTGCAACGTGCTCGGCCGCGTGCTGGGCGACGCGCGCGCGCTGGCGAATGTGCGCGCGGGCGACAAGGTGCGCGTGGAGGCGGCCTGAATGCAGCGCAAGCGCGTCAATTCCTCCAAGGTCCGCTCGGTCGGCTATGACGAACAGAGCCAGACGCTCGAAGTCGAGCTGTCCAACGGACGCGTGTTCCAGTACCCCAAGGTCTCGCCCGAGGTGCACCGGCGCTTCATGGCGGCGCCCAACCCCACCAGCTTCTTCGAGGACCGCATCGAGGAGGACTACACGGGCAGGGAGATCCGATGAGCCTCGCCGCCGAGATACAAGAGCGTCTCAAAGGCATCTTTCCCGAGCTGCTCGGGATCCGCCTGACCGAGGTCACGCCGGAGCGCGTGCTCGCTGAGCTCACGGTCCGACCCGAGATCTGCACCACCGGCGGCGTGATGCACGGCGGCGCCTTCATGGCCTTCGCCGATACCCTGGGCGCGGTCGGGACGATCGCCAACCTGCCGCCGGGCGCGCGCACCACCACGATCGAGTCGAAGACCAACTTCATCGGCGCGGCGCCGGTCGGCGCGCGCGTGATCGGCGAGTCGACCCCCCTCCATCGCGGCAGGACCACCATGGTGTGGCAGACGCGCATCAGCGCCGAGAGCGGCAAGCTGCTCGCGCTGGTGACCCAGACCCAGATGGTGCTTCCGGCACCCGCCAATTCCTCGGGAAATTAAATTTCCCGGCGACCAGCGTTGCCGCCTACGCCTTGTCGGGCGCTAGGTCGAGGTGTCCATTTTATCGAATGAGGTTCCTGCGTCGCTTGCAAGCGCTGGTTAGGCCGCCGTGAGCTTGACCTTGCCGACATTGCCGAGCTTCACCCGTTGCTTCGCCTGCCAAAGATCGTAGTTGTATTGCATCGCAAGCCAGCTTTCGGGCGAACGGCCCAGCGCCTTGGAACGCCTCAACGCCATCTCGGGGCTGATGCCACTTGCGCCCGTGAGGATGCGATTCAGGGTCGAGGCAGCCACACCCAACTTTGCGGCGAGTTCCCGGCCACTCAGATTGTTCGGCTCCAGATACACCTCGGTAATGAACCCACCCGGATGGGGCGGATTGTGCATGGCCATTAGTGATAGTCCTCATAGTCCAGGACGTAGGCGTGTCCGTCCTTAAATTCAAAAGTCACGCGCCAGTTACCATTCACCCACACCGACCAGCGACCTCGTTCTTCCCCCTTCAACTGTCCGCGTTACCCGGCGCGCGACGCCTTATCGCGCGTCCGGGTTGAACGCGCTGTTAGAGAGCGCCGCGCATGATGCTCCGCGTACGCATCTAGCAGTCGCCGGATCATGCGTTGATATTGGGTGTTGTGCTTCAGCGCCTCGCGTTTAAAGAATTCCACGCTGCGCTTGCTCAGCGCGATCGTCACCTTGACCCCTTCATCCCGGAAAGCGAGATCCTCCGGTAGAGGCAGGAAGTCAGGAACGACCTTTGGGTTCCCGAGTGGTTCGTCCGTGTACCTGGTTTTCTCGCTCATAGATTTGCTTTCCCTTTCGCCAATAGCCCGCGCCGATGATGCGAATCACTGCGTCGCGATAAGTGAAGCGGACAGTGAGTACGCCGCCATCTACCCATCCGAAGCAGAAATACCGCTGCTCACTTGTGCTATGGGTTTGGTCTTCCGCGATGACGCGCCTGGTATCCGCGAAGGCGATTTGCGCCATCGAGAAGGCAACCCCATGCTTCTTCCGGTTCGCCCGATCCTTCCGTGGATCCCAATCGAACCGTGCCTTCGCCATCGCAGAAGATTAGCACGAATATGGTGTATTAGCCATATCAGCGTATGGCCATCTTGCGGCGGCGCCTGCGCTCTCTAACGTTCACGCCCACCGGCGCGCGCAGCCGGTCGGTTGAGTTGGCACGACGCGTTGCGCGCGTCCAAGTGGGGTGATGGGATGGACTCCTCCCGCTCTTTATTCGGCATCATCGTGCCACGCTGAGATCTGGTCATTTCAGCTAAACAGAGACAGGAGGAGTCCGAGATGAATGCTACTACCGTTGCTGTGGATCTGGCCAAGAACGTGTTCGAGATCGCCGTTGCCGACAAGAGCTGGAAGGTCGTGGATAGAGCACGGCTCACGAGAGCGCAGTTTGCTCGCTGGTTCGAGAACCGGGCTGTGGATCTGGTGGTGATGGAGGCCTGCGGCTCGGCGCACCACTGGGCGCGGACGCTGCGGGCCAGGGGAATCGAGGTCCGGCTGTTGCCGGCGCAGTACGTGCGCGCGTACGTCAAGCGCAACAAGACCGATGCGGCCGACGCGGCGGCGCTGCTGGAGGCAGCGCGCGCAAGCGACATCAAGCCCGTGTCGGTCAAGTCGATCGAGCAACAAGCGCTGCAGGCGCTACACCGCATGCGCTCGGGCTGGATGTCCACGCGCACCCGGCGCATCAACACCCTGCGGGGCTTTTGCCGCGAGTTTGGACTGGAGGTCCCGGTGGGCGCAGTGCGCGGTACCGCGCAGATCGCACGGCTGCTCGCCGACGAGCACTCGGGGCTGCCCGCGATGCTGCGCACGCCCATGCGCCTGGCGCTGGAGGAGATCCGGTTGATGGAAGCGCGCATCGAACAGCTCGAGCGAGCGCGAGCTCGCCGCGATCGCGCGCCAAAGCCCCGCCTGCCGAGCCCTCACCACCGTGCCTGGCGTAGGCCTGCTCACCAGCACCGCCATGGTGGCGGCCGTAGGCGATCCGCGCAGCTTCGCTTCGGCGCGGCGCTACTCCAGCTTCCTCGGCCTCACCCCGCGCGAGTACTCCTCGGGCGCCAGTCGCTACCTGGGGCGCATCTCCAAGCGCGGTGATCGCTACATCCGGATGCTGCTCACCCACGGGGCACGCTCGGTGCTGCGCGCCGCCACCGTCGCCCAGCGCGCCGGCCGCCAGCTCGATCGGCTCAGAACCTGGGCGCTCGCGGTCCAGGAGCGCAGCAACCACAACAAAGCGACCTGCGCGCTCGCCAACAAGCTCGCGCGCATCGCCTGGGCCGTCTGGGTCAAGCACGAAACCTACCGCTCGACCAGCGCGTGAGATCTCGTTAACGACTTTTCCGCGGTTTGCGAAGAGAGACCCCGCCCATCATGGCAACAACGGTCGGACCGGCACGGGAAAAAGCCGATAACCCCTCTGATCGAAGCTCGATCGCTGCGATCGTGTGGCTCCCCGTGCGCAGATTCCATGTCGGCACGAGCGCACAGACGCTCACATCAGATGCCGGATATACGACTGCAACCGATTCCCGCGTTGACCTACCTACGGCGTTTCTCTTTACCTGCGGGAGGAGTCCATATACGTGGGTTAGATGGCGGTAGATCATCACTTAGCGAAAGCGCTCGAGTCCGTCCCAAAGCGAGCGAACCGGTTCGCGCTCACGAGGGTCGGACAAGCCGACCTCGTCAAGGGAGTTGCTCATTCGACCAAAATTGCATGGCGCACAA
The DNA here is from genome assembly GCA_027317055.1 of Betaproteobacteria bacterium. Lineage (GTDB taxonomy): Bacteria > Pseudomonadota > Gammaproteobacteria > Burkholderiales > SG8-39 > DAHVFK01. The sequence goes on from DAHVFK010000149.1 coordinate 6,986, forward strand.
GTAAGCACCATGTTTCCAAGTTCGTTCTGCCCACCTTTGGCATGGGGGGTCACGTGGTCGTACTGAGCCCACATGGCTTGAAAGGCGGCGTGTTGCACTACGTTTCGCTTGCCCCAAGTCAACGCCTGAGGGTAAAACTTGCCGATACGTACACGAATTTCGCGACGAATCACCGGAATCCCGCAAAACCGGCAGTGATACCCGTCACGCGCATGGATACTTTCTTTTTCTGCAGCCGTTGGCATTCGCGCCTTCGCGCGCTCTGCAGTCGGAAGTGAAGCGTCCCTATAGCGGACGAACGCGCTATCGTTGGCCCAAATTGATTCTGTCCATTCTCGAATTGCCGACATATCCGCCATGCGGATCAACTCCTCCGCTATCTTCGGCCGACCCCGCATATGCGCTGACGTTGCCGCATCAAGATAACGCGCTGCATCGCCAATCTCGGCAATTGGATCGCGTAGGCACGTGCGACGGGTCGAATCTGTGCCTGCGGCAGTGCCCATGGTCGTCTCCGCCATCTAACGAGCGTGTAGAAAAAGGTCTTTGCAGAAGCATTCCACCGCCTTGATTGAGTGCGGCAGGCAGCGCGGCCGAGCGGGGGCTCGGTACTGCTGGTTCGCGTTTGTCTGTTTCATTCTGTTTGCTG
>DAHVFK010000014.1 GCA_027317055.1 Betaproteobacteria bacterium
GGCGATGGGGCTCGCGCTGAACGAGCGCGAGCGCGAGGCGCGGGCAATCGAGTTCTACAACGTCCTGTCGACGTTCGATTTCATGAGCTCGACCCCGACCCTGTTCAATTCCGGAACGCTGCGCTCCCAGCTTTCGTCCTGCTACCTGACGACGGTCTCGGACGACCTCGAGGGCATCTACGACGCGATCAAGGAAAACGCCCTGCTGGCGAAATTTGCCGGCGGTCTGGGCAACGACTGGACGCCCGTGCGCGCGCTCGGTTCGCACATAAAGGGGACCAACGGAAAGTCCCAGGGCGTGGTCCCGTTCCTGAAAGTCGTGAACGACACCGCGGTTGCCGTGAACCAGGGCGGCAAGCGAAAGGGCGCGGTTTGCTCCTACCTCGAGTCGTGGCACCTGGACGTGGAGGAGTTTCTCGAGCTGCGCAAGAACACCGGCGACGATCGCCGCCGCACGCACGACATGAACACGGCGAACTGGATCCCGGATCTGTTCATGAAGCGCGTGCTCGAGAATGCTGAGTGGACCTTGTTCAGCCCGTCCGACGTCCCGGAACTGCACGACGCCTTCGGCAAGGCGTTCGAGGAGGCCTATCTGCGCTATGAGGATCGCGCCGCAAGGGGAGAGGTCAAGCTTTTCAAGAAGATTCCCGCGGTGCAGCTCTGGCGCAAGATGCTCAGCATGCTGTTCGAGACCGGGCATCCCTGGATCACGTTCAAGGACCCGTGCAACCTGCGCAGCCCGCAGCAGCATGCGGGCGTCGTGCACAGCTCCAATCTGTGCACGGAAATCACCCTTAACACCTCGGGTGACGAGATCGCGGTGTGCAATCTGGGCTCGGTCAATCTGGTCGCGCACCTGACCGAGCGCGGGCTCGACTTCGAAAAGCTGCGGCGCACCATACACACCGCGATGCGCATGCTCGACAACGTCATCGACATCAACTATTACGCGGTCGACAAGGCGAGAAACTCGAACCTGCGCCACCGGCCGGTCGGCCTCGGCATCATGGGCTTCCAGGATTGCCTGCACCGGCTGCGCATCGCCTACGCCTCGCCCGAGGCGGTCGAGTTCGCCGACCGGTCGATGGAGATGGTGGCCTTCTGCGCCTACCATGCCTCGACCGAGCTGGCCGAGGACCGGGGCCGCTACGGCTCGTTTGAGGGATCGCTGTGGGACAGCGGGGTACTGCCGCAGGACACGCTCGATATCCTGGCCGCGGAGCGCGGCGGATACGTCGAGGTCGACCGCTCGGCTACGCTCGACTGGGATGCGCTCAGGGCGCGGATCAAGCAGCACGGGATGCGCAATTCGAACTGCCTCGCGATCGCGCCGACCGCAACCATTGCCAATATCGTCGGGGTTTCAGCCTCGATCGAGCCCACCTATCAGAACCTGTACGTGAAATCCAATCTGTCGGGCGAGTTCACCGTGGTGAACGAGTACCTAGTGTCCGACCTGAAGAGCGCCGGCCTGTGGGACGAAGTGATGATCGCCGACCTCAAGTACTTCGACGGCAACCTGGCGCGCATCGACCGGGTCCCGGCCGAGCTGCGCAGGCTGTATGCGACCGCCTTCGAGACGGAGCCGAAATGGCTGGTCGAGGCCGCGGCGCGGCGGCAGAAGTGGATCGACCAGTCGCAGTCGCTCAATATCTATATGGCGGGCGCCTCGGGGCGCAAGCTGGACGAAACCTACAAGCTGGCCTGGATCCGTGGCCTCAAGACCACTTACTACCTGCGGGCCATGGGCGCCACCCACGCCGAGAAGTCGACCGTCAAGTCGGGACAGCTGAACGCGGTGCCGACCGACAGCGCGACGGCGGTGGCGTCGGGCCCGACCGAGCCGGCGTTCTGCTCGGTCGACAATCCGGAGTGCGAGGCGTGCCAATGAGAAGAAGAGGGAATGAAGCGAGGACGCCATGCTGAGCTTTGAGGATGAAGGAAAGTTGAACTCGATTCCGGGACTTTCGCTCCAGACGAAGAAGGGGTTCGTACCCGCTTCCGGCGGCGTGCCGGAAAGCGACGCCCGGTTCTCGGCCGGCAACGAGTTTCGCCGCATCTCGGTCGAAGACAAGTCCATCATCAACTCCAAGGCGGACGTCAACCAGCTCGTACCGTTCAAGTACAAGTGGGCCTGGGAGAAGTACATCTCCGCCTGCGCCAACCACTGGATGCCGCAGGAGGTCAACATGAGCCGCGACATCGCGCTCTGGAAAGACCCCGGCGGCCTGACCGAGGACGAGCGACGCCTCGTGAAGCGCAATCTGGGCTTTTTCGTCACCGCCGACTCGCTGGCGGCGAACAACATCGTGCTCGGAACCTACCGCCACATCACCGCGCCGGAGTGCCGCCAGTACCTGCTGCGGCAGGCATTCGAAGAGGCCATCCATACCCACGCCTACCAGTACATCGTCGAATCGCTCGACCTGGAGGAGGGCGAGGTATTCAATGCCTATCACGAGATACCGTCGATCCGGGAAAAGGACGAGTTCCTGATTCCATTCATCGACATCCTGACCGACCCGGGCTTCAAGACCGGGACGCCGGAAAACGATCAAAGGCTGCTCAAGAGCCTGATCGTGTTCTCGTGCCTGATGGAGGGGCTGTTCTTCTACGTCGGCTTCACCCAGATCCTGTCGCTCGGCAGACAGAACAAGATGACGGGCGCGGCCGAACAGTACATGTACATCCTGCGCGACGAGTCGATGCACTGCAATTTCGGCATCGACATGGTCAATCAGATCAAACTCGAAAATCCGCACCTGTGGACGCCCCAGTTCCGCGAGGAGCTGCACCAGCTGTTCCGCAAGGCCGTCGACCTCGAGTACCGCTACGCCGAGGACACCATGCCGCGCGGCGTGCTCGGGCTGAACGCCCCGATGTTCAAGGAATACCTGCGCTATATCTGCAACCGGCGTTGCCAGCAGATCGGCCTCGATACGCTCTACCCCGGGGCGAGCAATCCCTTCCCCTGGATGAGCGAAATGATCGATTTGAAGAAAGAGCGAAATTTCTTCGAGACCAGGGTGATCGAGTATCAGACTGGCGGGGCACTGAGCTGGGACTGACGCCGGCTCTTTTTTATCGCACACCGGATCGCGACAGGAGATGAGGAAGATGCACCGAGTGACCGACTGCAAGGCCGAAGAAGATTACCGGCTCTGGCTTCGCTTCGAGGACGGCCTGGAAGGAAGCGTGTTTCTCGGCAACCTGCTCGAAATCGGCGCTTTCAGGCTCTGGCGCGACGTGCGCGAGTTCGAGAAGGTGAGCGTAGACCCGGAATCTGCGACGGTGACGTGGGAAGGCGGCATCCGGCTCGACCCGGACATCCTCTATCACGACCTCGCCGCGAGGGTCGAGCGATGACGCGCAGGCATCAAGAATTCAGTCCGTCCGGGGAAATGGTTTCCCCGGCGGTTGAATAGTCCGGGCCAGCATGGCCGGGCTTCCTTTGTAACTACTATCAAGGAGATAGTTATGGCAACGAAGAAAAAAGCGAAGAAAGCGAAGAAGCCCGCTAAGAAAAAGAAGGCTGCGAAAAAGAAGAAGAAGAAGGCGTCTAAGAAACCTGCCAAGAAGAAGAAGGCAGCGGGTAAGAAGAAAGCCAAAAAAAAGAAAAAGGCAGCCAAGAAAAAGCCTAAAAAAGCTGCCAAGAAGAAGAAAGCGGCGAAGAAACCCGCGAAACCTAAGGCCAAGCCTGCGGCCAAAATGACGTCGGTCGAAGTATCGCCGCCGTCAACCGCTGCGACCCCCGGCGCGAGAACCGCGCTGAATCCAGCAGCCGCATGGCCGTTTCCAACCGGCTCCCGGCCGTAACCGGGAACCGATCGGGAACGCGGTGAAGGGCGAGAGCCCTTCACCTGGCCCTTGAAGCTCAGCGGACCGCCTTGGTTGTTTGGCCTTGACGGAAAGACTAAGGTCGGTCCGCGAAGCTTCCCTTGAACCCGGCCGAGGAATCGGCTGGGCTCAACCTCGCAGCGCTATTTTACCGGCGCGCTGATCCCTCCGACAAACAAAAAGCGGTTCCGGAACAGGCGGTTCGCACCGGGTCCTGAAGGGATTCCCAGGTCAACGCGAAGTTGTTGACTCCACACAGATTTTTACGTTAGTATGCGTTTCGCTGCACTGCAGCAAGAGCCGCTGGAAGTATCCTTCCACCCATAGGCTAAGCCGGGTGTACCCCGGAGTCTGAAATTGCTCCCGCGTGAACTATTGCCTTCCAACAAGGCGCAATCACGGGCACGGGCGGCGGGTCTGGCAGGCGGCACGATGAGCAAGGAGGTGCAGGATGGAACTAGCTAGCAATATGGTGGGGGGCGGCGCAGCGATGCGCGTTCCCGGGCTTTCGGGCGTAATCCGGCTGCTTTCCCTCGCGCGCGGGGCATTCGCGCTGATCGGCCTGAGCGCAGTGCTGGTGGTGGCCGTACCGGCCTCGCGCGACGTGCTGATGCGGCAGGCCGATGCCATCGCACGTGCCAACCAGTCGGTTACCGAAAGCGCGAACTTGGCCGCCGGGACGATCCAGGTCACCGCCGCGCCGGTGTACTCGAAGCAGGAGCAGGAAGCGGTCACTGCGTTTATCGCCAAGCGCTACCGCGTGGCAGATGAGGCCGTGGCGGGTTTCGTTTCGGCGGCCTACCGGGCCGGGCGTCAGTTCGCGGTGGATCCGCTGCTGATCCTGGCCGTGATGGCGGTCGAGTCGCGTTACAACCCCGTGGCCGAGAGCGGAGTCGGCGCGAAGGGGCTGATGCAGGTGCTCCCGCGGTTCCACCTGGACAAGCTCGAGGCGCACGGGGGCGAAGAGGCGTTGCTGGATCCCGACGTCAACATCGAGGTCGGGACCCAGATCCTGCGCGAGTACCTGCGCCGCTTTGGCGAGACCGTTACCGCGCTGCAGATGTACGCCGGGGCGATGGACGAGCCGCACTCGGAGTACGCCAACAAGGTGCTCACGGAGCGCTCGCGCCTGCAGGCGGCGCTGCGTCGCCTGCACCACAAATCCTAGACGCGCGCCCGGGCGGCGCGGATCAGGCGCCGGCGCAGAAGCGTGCGATGCGCTGCGCGCCTTCGCGCAAGTCCTGCATGCTGCGCGTATAGGCAAAGCGCAGGTAATGCCGGGTCTGGTTGAGCCCGAAGTCGATCCCCGGGGTCGCCGCAACCCCGCCGCGCTCCAGCAGACCGAGCGCGAAGCGCTTGGCGTCCAGGTCCAGAGCCGAGCAATCCGCATAGACGTAGAAGGCGCCGTTCGGCGTGCAGGGGACCGCAAGCCCGGCGCGCCGCAGCTCGGGAACTAGAAAATCGCGCCGCCGCTCGAATTCCCTGCGGCGGCCTTCCAGGACTTCCAGCGCAGGCGGCTCGAACGCCGCCAGGGCGGCGTATTGCGCGGCGGCCGACGGGCAGATGAAGAGGTGCTGCGCGATATTCTCGAATGCGCGCGTGTCCGGTTGCGGAAGCACTGCCCAGCCGAGCCGCCAGCCCGTCATGCAGAAGTACTTCGAGAAGCTGTTCACCAGAACGACCTCGCCCGGCAGGCCGAGCGCCGTTGACGGCGCTTCGCCGTAGACCAGCCCCTGGTAGATCTCGTCGACGATGAGCACGCCGTCGTGCTCGGCGATGAACTGCGCGATGCGGCGCAGCTCTTCGCGTGCAAGCAAGGTACCGCTCGGATTGGACGGCGAGCCGACCAGCAGCGCGCGGGTCTTCGGGCCCCACGCTTGTCGCACCGAGTCGAGCGTCGGCTGGAAGGCGGACTCGGCCCCGACATCGATCGCCCTGGGCACGCCTTCGAAGGCGCGCACGAACTGCCGGTAGCCCGGGTAGCCCGGATCGGGAACGAGGATCTCATCGCCGGGGTCGACGTACAGAGCGAGCACGAGCAGCAGCGCGCCGGAGGCGCCGGCGGTCACCGCGATGCGCGAAGCGGGGACCGTGACACCGTAGCGGTTTGCGTAATGCGCGGCGATCGCCTCGCGCAGCGCGGACAGCCCAAGCGCGGGGGTGTAGGCGGTCAAGCCCTCGCGCAGGGCGCGCACCGCGGCTTCGACCACCGGCTCGGGGGCGGTGAAATCGGGCTCGCCGATCTCCATGTGAATCACCCGCTGCCCCGCGTCCTCGAGCGCGCGCGCACGCGACTGCACCTCCATGACCTCGAACGGGTGGATTTCCGCGGCGCGGCGTGAGGTGTGGGTGCGGGGTCGAATAGCGCCATAGATTATACGGACAATCGGGTCGCTGCCTCCCTGGCGAAGGAGGAACCCGACAACGGGTGAGCTATAATTTACCTCCCACCTGGAGCCGAACGTGGACGAGCAACTGAAGAAGAGCGCGCTCGAGTATCACCGTCTGCCGCGCCCGGGCAAGATATCGATCCTGCCGACCAAGCAGCTCACCAACCAGCGCGATCTGGCGCTGGCCTATACGCCCGGCGTGGCCGCAGCATGCCTCGAGATCGTGCGCGACCCCGCTGAGGCGGTCAACCTGACCTCGCGCGCCAACCTCATCGGTGTGATCACCAACGGGACCGCCGTGCTCGGCCTTGGTGCCATCGGCCCGCTCGCCGCCAAGCCCGTCATGGAGGGCAAGGCGGTGCTGTTCAAGAAGTTCGCGGGAATCGACTGCTTCGACATAGAGCTGAACGAGCGCGATCCCGACAAGCTCGTCGAGATCATCGCCGCGCTCGAGCCGACCTTCGGCGGAATCAATCTCGAGGACATCAAGTCGCCGGAATGCTTCCTGATCGAGCGCGAGCTGCGCGAGCGGCTCAAGATCCCCGTTTTCCACGACGACCAGCACGGCACCGCAATCGTCGTGCTCGGCGCGCTGCGCAACGCGCTGCGCGTGGTGGGCAAGGAGCTGGCCAAGGTGAAGCTCGTCACCTCGGGCGCGGGAGCGGCCGCGCTCGCCTGTCTCGACCTGCTGGTGAGGATGGGAATGCCGATCGAGAACATCACGGTGACCGATATCAAGGGCGTGGTCTACCGCGGGCGCAAGGAGGAGATGGACCCGGACAAGGCGCACTACGCGAAAGACACGGGTGCGCGCACGCTTACCGAGGTGCTCGCGGGCGCGGACGTCCTTCTCGGCCTCTCGGCCGGGGGTGTGGTGAAGCCGGAGATGGTCGAGAAGATGGCCGAGCGGCCGCTGATCCTCGCGCTTGCCAATCCCGAGCCGGAGATACGGCCCGAGCTGGCCAAGCAGGTGCGGCCGGATGCGGTCATCGCAACGGGGCGCTCGGACTATCCGAATCAGGTGAACAACGTGCTGTGCTTTCCGTTCATCTTCCGCGGCGCGCTGGACGTGGGTGCGACCGGCATCACGACGGAAATGGAGCTCTCGGCGGTGCACGCGATCGCGGATCTGGCGCAGGCCGAAACCTCCGAGCAGGTCGCGCAAGCCTACGGCATCGAGTCGATAAGCTTCGGCCCCGAATACCTGATTCCGAAGCCGTTCGACCCGCGCCTGATCGCGCGCATCGCGCCCGCTGTCGCCAAGGCGGCGATGGATTCGGGCGTCGCGACCCGTCCGCTCGCCGACCTGGAAGCCTATCGGGAATCGTTGACGCAGTTCGTGTACCACTCCGGGCTGATCATGAAGCCGCTGTTCTCGGCGGCCAAGGCGGCGCCAAGGCGGGTCGTGTACGCCGAAGGCGAGGATGAGCGGGTGCTGCGCGCGGTCCAGATCGTGGTCGACGAGGGCATCGCCAAGCCGGTGCTGATCGGGCGCCCGGGCGTGATCGAGCAGCGGGTCGAGCGTCTGGGGCTTCGCATGCGCCCCGGGCGCGAGTTCGATCTGGTCAACCCGGAGTACGATCCGCGCTACCGCGACTACTGGAGCACCTACCACCAGCTTACCGAGCGCAAGGGCGTTTCGCCGGAGTACGCGAAGATCGAGATGCGGCGCCGCAACACCCTGATCGGCGCCATGCTCATTCTCAAGGGCGAAGCGGACGCCATGCTGTGCGGCACCTTCGGCACGCACGCCCTGCACCTGCGCTACGTGGATCAGGTCATCGGACTGCGCCCCGGCGTCACGCACTACGCGGCGATGAACGCGCTGATGCTGCCCAAGCGCATGGTCTTCATCTGCGATACCTACGTCACGGCCGACCCGGACGCGGAGCACGTCGCCGAAATGACGATCCTCGCCGCGGAGGAGGTGCGCCGCTTCGGCCTGACGCCCAAAGTGGCGTTGCTTTCGGCCTCCAACTTCGGCTCGGTCAGGCTGCCTTCGGCAGTGAAGATGCAGAAAGCCCTCGTAATCCTGCCGGAACGCGCGCCCGAGCTCGAGGTCGAAGGCGAAATGCACGGCGACGCGGCACTGTCGGAGGAGATCCGTCTCAAGGTCTTCCCGCGCTCGCGCCTGAAGGGCGAGGCGAACCTGCTGATCATGCCGACGCTCGATGCGTCGAACATCGCTTTCAACCTGCTCAAGACCGCATCCGGCGACGGCGTCACCATCGGCCCGATTCTGCTCGGTGCCGCGCGCACGGTGCATATCCTCACGCCGTCGGCGACCGTGCGCCGCATCGTCAACATGACCGCGCTGACCGTGGTGGACGTGAACGCGCCGCGCGGCCAGGACCAGAGCCTGTTCTAGCGCACAGACCCGGACCCGGCATGGCGAGCGCAGACTCCGCGGCAAACGTCGCTCCGTTTCCGGGGCATGCGCGCCCGCGCGCGGGCTTGGTGCTCACCGGAGGCGGTGCGCGCGCGGCCTACCAGGTCGGCGTGATCAAGGCGGTGCGTGACGTCCTCGGCGGCCCCGCGAAGAACCCGTTCCCGATCGTTTGTGGCACGTCCGCGGGCGCAATCAACGCCGCCATGCTCGCCGCGCAGGCCGACGATTTCAATGCCGCGGTCGCGACGCTGCTCGAGCAATGGGAGAACATGCGCTGCAGCAAGATCTACCGCACCGACAGCTGGAGCATCGTCAAGAGCGGCGCGCGCTGGCTGTCGTCGATGATGCTGGTTTCGCACCGCAATCCCGTCTCGCTGCTCGACAACACGCCGCTCAGGAAAATGCTGGAGAACGGCCTGTCGTTCGAGCGCATCCAGCAAAACATCGACTCGGGCGCGCTCTACGCGGTGTGCGTTACCGCATCCGGCTACACATCCGGCCAGAGCGTTTCCTTCTTTCAGGGCGGCTCGGGCCTCGAGGGATGGGAGCGCAACCAGAGGATCGGGGCCGCGGTATCGATGAAGCTGGAGTACCTGCTCGCCTCTTCGGCACTGCCGTTCATCTTTCCCGCGGTCAAGGTGCATCGCGAGTACTTCGGCGACGGCTCGATGCGCCAGATCGCGCCCGTCAGCCCCGCGCTGCACCTCGGCGCGGACCGCGTGCTGGTGGTAGGCACAGGGCGCCAGTCGCGCGCGCAGACGCGCGCGCGCTCCAACATCTACCCGTCGCTGGCGCAGATCGCCGGCCATGCCCTGAACAGCATCTTTCTCGACAGTCTGATGGTCGATATCGAGCGGCTGCAGCGCATCAACCGCACGCTGGAGGCGGTTCCGCCCGAAGCGCGCACGAGCGGGAACGTGCCGCTGCGGCCGGTCAAGGTCCTGTTCATCGCGCCTTCGCAGCCGATCGAGCGCGTCGCGGCGCGCTTCCTGCACGAGCTTCCCCGCTCGGTGCGATTTCTGCTGCGTCCGACCGGGGCGCTCAGCCGCTCCGGGTCGAACCTGGCGAGCTACCTGCTGTTCGAGGCGCCGTTTTGCAGGGCGCTGATCGACCTCGGCTACCAGGACACGCTCGAGCGCGAAGCGGACGTGCGCACATTCTTCGAGGGCGCCTAGGCGCGCGGCCCGACGGCGCGCGAACCGAATTCAGGAGAACCCATGTCAGACAGCAATCCGTCCCAGGATCCATTCGAAATGTTCCGCCGGCTGTTGAGCCCGCTCGGGCTGCCGGTTCCCGGCATGGCGATGCCCACGCTCGACCCGCAGGAAGTCGAAAAACGCATCGCCGAGCTGCGCTCGGTCGAGGGCTGGCTGACGCTGAATCTGAACATGGTGCGCTTCTCGATCCAGGGCCTCGAGCTGCAGAAATCGGCCCTGAACGCGATGCACGGCGGAGCGCAGGGAGCGGCGCAGGTGTCCGCCGGCGCCGACGGGCAGGGCGGCGCCAACCCTATGCTCTGGCCATGGGCACTGATGCCGCAGGCGATGACAGAACCGGAAGCCGCATCCAAGGACGAGCCCAAGGAGCGGCCGAAGGACACGCCGAAGGAATGAAACGCTTCGCCTACGCGCACGCCGCCGGCGCGGACTGGGAGCGCTGCGTCGACGCCTGCGCCGAGCAAATCGGCCGCGAGCAGCGCGGGCTCGGCTTCGTGTATTTCACCGACGCGCTTGCGCCGCAGGCCGAGCGCATCGTCGCCACTCTGCGCCAGCGCACCGGGGTCCAGGACTGGGTCGGCACGGTCGGCGTGGGCGTGCTCGCGACCGGCGTCGAGTACCAGGACGAGCCCGCGCTGGTGGCGATGGTCGCCGCGCTCGCGCCGCAGGACTACCGCGTGTTCTCGGGCCGCACGCGGCTGCCGCCGCCGGGCGAGCAGGCGGCGCACTTCGCTGTGGTGCACGCCGACCCGCACACGCCGGACGTCGCCGGCCTGGTCGCCGACATGGCGTCCAAGGTGGACAGCGGTTATCTGGTCGGCGGGCTCTCCAGTTCGCGCGCGCAGACGGTCCAGGTGGCGAACGACGTCGTCTCGGGCGGACTGTCCGGGGTCGTGCTCGCGCCCGCGGTCAAGGTCTCCACCCGCCTTACGCAGGGCTGCGCGCCGCTGCCCGCACCCGGCAGCGCTTCGGGCGTCGGCCGCTACCGCGTCACCGCCTGCGAGGAGAACGTCATCGCCGAGCTGGACGGGCGGCCCGCGCTCGATGTCTTTCGCGACGCGGTGGGCGAGCTGCTCGCGCGTGACTTGCGGCGCGCGGCGACGTACGTGCTCGTGGGCCTGCCGGTGCGCGGTTCCGACACCGGTGACTACCTGGTGCGCAATCTGGTGGGCATCGACCCGCGCAACAAGCTGATCGCGATCGGAGACGTCGTCGGCCAGGGCGACGAGATCATCTTCTGCAAGCGCGATGCCGCGAGCGCCGACGAGGATCTGCGGCGTATCCTGGGCGAATTGCGCGCCAGCGGCCCCGCGCCGCGCGGCGCGCTGTACTACTCCTGCCTCGGGCGCGGCGAGCACATGTTCGGCCGGCGCGGCGCGGAGATGGAGCTCGTGCGCGAGGCGCTGGGCGACGTTCCGCTGGTAGGATTCTTCTGCAGCGGCGAGATTTCCCACGACCGGCTCTACGGCTATACCGGCGTTCTTACGATATTTCACTGAAGGAGGCATGAATGGCAAAGGCAATTCGATTTCACAAGGCCGGAGGGCCCGAGGTTCTGCAGCTCGACGATGTGCAGGTCGGCGACCCGGGGCAGGGACAGGTGCGTATCCGGCACATCGCGATCGGAGTCAACTTCGTCGATACCTACCAGCGCTCCGGGCTCTACCCGATGCCGCTGCCGCAGGTGGCGGGCAACGAGGGTGCGGGCGTGGTCGAGGCGGTCGGTCCGGGCGTCACCGACCTCAAGGCGGGCGATCGCGTCACCTACACCGGCCTGATCGGCTCGTACTGCGAATCGCGCGTCGTGCCGGCCGACCGCATGGTGAAACTGCCGCAGGGCATCAGCGAAGAGCAGGCCGCCTCGATGCTGCTCAAGGGCCTGACCGTCCATTACCTCATCTTCTCGACCTATGCCGTGAAGAAGGGCGACACGGTGCTCTGGCACGCTGCGGCCGGCGGCGTCGGCCTGATCGCCTGCCAGTGGCTCAAGGCGCTGGGTGTCACCACCATCGCCACCGCGGGCTCGGATGAGAAGACGGCGCTCGCCAAGGCGCACGGCGCCGATCACGTCATCAACTACTCGAAGGAAAACTTCGTCGAGAAGGTCAAGGCGATTACGGGCGGCAAGGGCGTGCCGGTGGTCTACGACGGGGTCGGCAAGGCGACCTGGGAAGGCTCGCTCGATTGCCTGCGCCCGCGCGGGCTGATGGTGACTTTCGGCAACGCCTCGGGCCCGGTGGCGCCGGTCAATCTGGGCATTCTGTCCGCGAAGGGCTCGCTCTACGTCACGCGCCCGACACTCGCCACGTACATCGCCGCGCGCGCCGATCTGGTCGAGCGCTCGAACGCGCTGTTCGACGTGGTGAAGTCCGGCAAGGTCAAGATCGAGACGACGGGGCGCTACAAGCTGGCCGACGCGGCGCAGGCGCACCGCGACCTCGAGTCGCGCAAGACGACGGGGTCGGTCGTGCTTGTTCCGTAGCGGGAGAGTAGATGCGCCGCGCACCGCGCGGCGCATCTATTCGGGCCAGGCTACTTTATCCCGAGAATATTCATTGCCTTGGCAAGCGTATCGATGGACTCCTGGTGCTTGCCGGCCTGGTGCAGTACCTCGCCTTCGGCCCGATATTTCTTCACATCGGACAACTGCGCCGCCGACAGATTCGGATGCTTCGCCAGCGCGGCGTCGATTTTCTTCATGTCCACCGGGCAGTGGAAGGCGAACGCGGCCGTGCTCGCGAACGCCAGGGCTACAAACAGTGCAGAGCGTTTCATGCTTACCCCCGTTGCGGTTGTGGCGCCGGGCCGCCGAAATAGGTATGCCATCCCGGCCTGCAGAGAACACGCGAAGCGTAGGCTTTATTCCGCATGCGCACGAGATTGATACATGGCCGGGCGGTCGAGCTCGACGTGGAGGAGCTGCGCCGGCGCCTTGCGGCTCCGGGCCCCGGCGCCGCGGCGCTGCTGGGGGACCCGGGCGCGGAGGGTGGCGGCGCCGGGCTCACGCGCGCATCGGTGCTGATGCCGATCGTCGAGCGCGAGGAGCAGCTGATGATGCTGTTCACGCGCCGCACCGCGCACCTGCGCAGCCATTCCGGGCAGATCAGCTTTCCCGGCGGGCGGGCCGAGCCCGCGGATCCGACGCCCGAGTCCACGGCGCTGCGCGAGACGCAGGAGGAGATCGGTCTTGCCCCGGACAAGGTGCGGCTGCTCGGCCGCTTGGGCGACTACAGCACCCGCACCGGCTACCGCATCACGCCGGTGGTCGGCGCGGTGGCGGTGCCGTTCGAGCTGCGGCCCGACGCGGGCGAGGTCGACGAGGTGTTCGAGGTGCCGCTGTCGTTTCTGCTCGACCCGCAGAATCACCAGCGGCATTCGCGCGTGTTCGAGGGCCAGACGCGCTGGTTCTACGCCATTCCCTACCGGGACTACTACATCTGGGGCGCCACCGCCGGCATGCTGGTAAACCTCTACCGCCATCTATGCTATCTTGAGGCGTCTCCGAGACCATCGGTGTCATGAGCGTTATCGCGATCATCGCTGCACTGGTCCTCGAGCAGTGGCGCCCGCTCGGTGACCGCAAGGTTTACTTCGCCGTCCTGAGCGGCGCGGCCGACCGCCTGGAGCGCGCGTTCAACGCGGAGCAGGGCGGGCACGGCCTGATCGCCTGGCTGGTCGCAGTGCTGCCCGCGGTCGTGGCGGCGTTCGCGCTCCATGCGCTGCTGCGCGCGGCGAGCCCGCTGCTCGCGCTGCTGTTCGACGTCGCGGTGCTCTACCTGACACTCGGCTTCCGGCAGTTCAGCCACTCGTTCAGCGCGATCCAGAGCGCGCTCAAGGCGGGCGAGCTCGACCGCGCGCGCGAGCTGATCGCCGACTGGCGCGGCGAACCGGTCGCGCCGCGTACGCGCGAGGAGATCGTGCGCCTGTCGGTCGAGGAAGCGCTGCTCGCCTCGCACCGGCACGTGTTCGGCGTGCTGCTGTGGTACGTGCTGCTGCCGGGCCCGAGCGGGGCGATCCTGTACCGGCTGGCCGTGTTCCTTGGCCGGCGCTGGGGCGGCCTGGGCGCGTTCGGCGAATTCGCGCAACGCGCGCTGTTCGTCCTCGAGTGGCCCGCCGTGCGCCTGACCGCCGCGGCGTTCGCGGTGGTGGGAGACTTCGAAGACGCGGTCTACTGCTGGCGCTCCCAGGCCCGCACCTGGCCCGACCCGAGCGCGGGCGTGGTGCTCGCCGCCGGCGCCGGCGCGATGGGCGTGCGGCTCGGCATGCCGCTCGCGGCCGACGACGGGCAAGCGCGCCCCGAGCTGGGCGTGGGCGAGGACGCGGACGTGCCCGCGCTGGACGCCACGGTCGGGCTGCTGTGGCGCGCGCTCGTGGTCTGGGTGTTCGTCCTGATCCTGCTCTCGGCCGGGCGCCTGCTCGGCTAGCGCCGCCGCGGCGCTCAGTCGCTGCGAAACGCGCCGCAGCGCCAGCACTGCGTGAACTGGGCTTCCGAGACCTCGCCGCAGCCGGCGCAGCGCCAGAGGCGGCCGCGCTCTTCCGGCCGCAGGGTACCCAGGCGCAGGATGCGCTCGGCGCGCTCGGCGTTCGCGTCGTCGACCACCCAGAGCTCGATCTGGCACTCGATCGGCGGCAATTGACCGATCCCGGAGGAGATCAGCTCGTTGCGCACCCGCGCGCGGATGCCCTCCACCTCGAGCAGATTCTTGGCGTGGTGCACCGCGGCGAGGTTCCACGAGCTGAAGATGCGCTTCATCGCGCCTCCGCGCCGCCGAACTCCTGCTGCAGGATGCGCTGGTAAAGGGCGAGGCGGCGCGGGTGCACCGCGCCGGAGAGCGTTGCCTCGCGCACCGCGCAGTCCGGCTCGGACAGGTGGCGGCAGTCCTGGAAGCGGCAGCGCGCGGCGTGCGCTCCGAACTCGCGAAAGCACTGCGCGATCGCGCGCGCGCCCAAGCCCGCGAGGCCGAACTCGGACACGCCCGGCGTGTCCACGATCTCGCTTGCGGCGTCGACCAGATACAGTCGCGACGCCGTGGTCGACTGGCGTCCGCTGTCCAGAAAGCGCGAGATCTCGCCGATGCGCACTTCGGCCTCGGGCACGAGCGTCTTGACCAGGGTGGATTTACCCATGCCGGATTGCCCGGCCAGCAGGCTGCGATGATGGTGCAGGTAGGGCAGCAGTGGCTGCGCATCGCGCTTTCCGACCAGCTCCACCACGGGATAGCCCAGGCCGCGGAACGGCTCGAGCGCGCGCAGGGCGTCATCGCGCCGCTCGGCGAGGTCAGTCTTGTTGAGCGCGATCAGCGCAGGCAGCCCGGCGAGTTCGGCCGCGCCGAGCAAGCGGCACATCAGCTCGTCGGAAAACGACGGCTCGCAGGCGACCAGCACCACCACCTGGGTGACGTTTGCGGCCAGGACCTTGGTGCGGTGCCGGCTCGCGCGCGAAAAGACGTTGCGGCGCGGATCGATCGCCTCGATCACCGCGCGCCCGCCTGCGACTCCCGAAAGCATGACGCGGTCGCCGCAGACCGGCTGCACGTCGCGGCTGCGCGCGGCGGCGCTCAGCAGCTCGCCGCCGTCGGCGCGCACCAGGCTCTCGCGGCCGAAGCCCGCGACGACAGTGCCCGCGGGCGCCGGCGCGCTCACTCCGCTAGAGCCCGAACAGCGCGTCGCACTTCGCAGCGCAGATGAAGTCGTTCTCGGACAGCCCGCCGATCGCGTGCGTCGAGTACTCGACGCGGCACTTGTTGTAGCCCACCGTCAGGTCGGGGTGATGATCCTCGCGGTGCGAGACCCAGGCGAGCGCATTCACGAACGCCATGGTCTGGTAGTAGTTCGAGAACGGGTAGAGCTTGACCAGCTTGCCGTTCTCGATGATCCAGCCCTTGAGCCGTGCGAGCATCTGCGCCGCCTGCTGCGGCGTGTAGGGCGGCACGCCACCCTCGCAGGGTTTGCATTTGCGCTGCGCGAGATCTTCCATGGTCAGCTCCCGGAATGTTGCAGCCGCGCGATGCGGGTGGCCGCCGGCGGATGCGAGTCGTAGAACGCGGAATGCAGCGGGTCCGGGGTCAGCGTGGCCGCGTTGTCCTGGTACAGCTTGACCAGCGCCTTGACCAGCTCGGCCGCGCTGGCGTGCGCCGCGGCGTAGGCATCGGCCTCGTACTCGTGCCTGCGCGAGTACAGGCTGGTGAGCGGATGCAGCAGGAACGTAAACACCGGCATCACCAGCACGAACAGCAGCAGTCCGGTCGCGGGGGTCCGGGTGGCGACGTTCATCCCCTGGTAGAACCAGGCCTGGTCGATCAGCCCGCCGAGCAGCCAGAGCAGCGCGAACGAGAACACGAACAGCAGCAGCACCCGCTTCCAGACGTGGTGCCGCTTGTAGTGCCCGAGCTCGTGCGCCAGCACCGCCTCGATCTCCGGCGGCGCGAGCCGCGCCAGCAGCGTATCGAACAGCACGATGCGCTTGGAGGCGCCGAAGCCGGTGAAGTAGGCGTTGCCGTGGCTCGAGCGCTTCGAGCCGTCCATCACGAACAGGCCCTTGGAGCGGAAGCCGCAGCGCGCGAGCAGCGCCTCGATCCGGCCCGCGAGCGAGGGGTCGGCGAGCGGCGTGAACTTGTTGAACAGCGGCGCGATGAAGGTCGGATAGATCAGCAGCACGAGCAGGTTGAAGCCGGTCCAGGCGAGCCAGACATAGAGCCACCAGTACGCGCCCATCTCGCCCATCAGCCAAAGCACCAGCACCAGCAGCGGGATGCCGAGCAGCGCCCCGAGCAGCGCCTGCTTCAGCAGGTCGGCAATGAAAAGCGCCGGCGTCATGCGGTTGAACCCGTAGCGCGCCTCGACCACGAAGGTGCGGTACACGGTCACAGGCAGCTCGAGCGCCGAGAACAGCACCGCCACCGAGACCAGCAGCGTGGTGCCGTGCGCGACGCCGCCGGGCTCGAACGCGCGCGCCCACGCGCCCGAGATGAGCTCGGCCAGCCCGCCGAGGGTAAGCGCGAGCAGCGCCGCGGCGCCGATCAGGATGTCGAGCGTGCCCAGGTGCGCCTTGGCGACCGTGTAGTCGGCCGCCTTCTGGTGCGCGGCGAGCGGGATCGTGGTCGCGAAGCTCTGCGGCACTTCGGCGCGATGCGATCGCACGTGGTGGATCTGGCGCCGCGTGAGCCACAGGCGCACGCCGGTGGCCGCGGCGAGCGCGGCGAGGAAGATCCATGTGAAGGTGTTCGGCATGCAGCCAGAGAATAGCGCGAGTTCCGCCATTGTCCACCCCATCGCCGGGGAGCGACAATAAACGCATGCAAGCAGCCAATGGAGTGTCAGCGGTCGTGCTGGCGATGTTGCTGGCGCTCGCGGCACTCGCCTCGTGCTCCGTCTTCAGGCCGATGACGCCCGAGGAGGTGAACTATTTCGAATTCGGCGGATATCCCGACAGTCGGGATCGCAGAGACTGCGTGCGCCAGGCCGACGAGGCACTCGAACGGACCGGGCCGAGCGGCGACATGTACGATGAGACGCGCGAACGGATGCGGCTGGACCTCATCGGTCGGTGCATGAAACAGCGGGAACGATCGGACTCGACGCGCTAACGCATTGATATACTGGCCGGCCTCTCAATAGGAACAATTCAGGAATGGCCCAGGACCAGAACAACCTGATCTGGATCGACATGGAGATGACCGGGCTGCAGCCGGACTCGGACCGCATCATCGAGATCGCGCTGCTCATCACCGCGTCCGATCTGAGCCCGGTGGCGCAGGGGCCAGTGCTGGTGATCCACCAGCCCGACGAGGTGCTCGAGGCGATGGACGCCTGGAACAAGAGCACCCACGCCCGCTCGGGGCTGATCGACAAGGTCAAGGCCTCCACCATGGACGAGGCGCAAGCCGAGCGCGCGGCGCTGGATTTTCTCGCGCAGCACGTGCCGGCGAGCGCCTCGCCGATGTGCGGCAGCTCGATCTGCCAGGACCGGCGCTTCCTCGCGCGCTGGATGCCGAAGCTCGAGGCGCACTTCCACTACCGCAACCTCGACGTCTCGACGCTCAAGGAGCTCGCCAAGCGCTGGAAGCCGGAAGTGATCAAGGGATTCGTCAAGCAGAGCAAGCACGAGGCGCTGGACGACATCCTCGAGTCGATCGAGGAGCTCAGGTACTACCGCCGTACGATCATGTCGATCTAGCGACGCCGTTTGGCGGCGCGTTTCTTTCCTGGCGCGGGTTCCACTTCGATGACGGCCTCGATCTCGACCGGGATCCCGTTGGGCAGCGATCCCATGCCGACCGCCGAGCGCGCGTGCCGGCCGCGCTCGCCGAACACCTCGACCATCAGGTCCGAGCAGCCGTTGATCACCTTGGGCTGGTCGGTGAACTCGGGCACCGCGTTCACCATGCCGAGCAGCTTCACCACCCGCTTGACGCGGTCCAGGCTGCCGAGCTCGGCGCGCATCACCGCCAGCAGCGCGAGCCCGGTCGAGCGCGCGAACTTGTAGCCCTGCTCGAGGTTGAACTCGCGCCCCAGCTTGCCCGCGGGGCGCAGGCCGTCGACTGTCGAGGGCCCCTTGCCCGAGAGGAAGAGCAGATTCCCGCTGCGCACCGCGTTGACGTAGTTCGCCACCGGAGGCGGCGTCTGCGGCAGCTCGATGCCCAGCTCCCTGAGCCGCTTCTCGGCGCTTACGGCGGTGCGCTTTTGCGCGCTCATCAGAGCGTGACCACCTTGCCCGGGTTCATCAGGTTGTCAGGGTCGAACAGGCGCTTGATGCCGCGCATCACGTCCACCGCCTCGCCCAGCTCCTCCTGCATCGAGCCCTGCTTGCCCATGCCCACGCCGTGCTCGCCGGTGCAGGTGCCTTCCATGGCGAGGGCGCGCTTGACCAGTCGGCGGTTGATCGCCTTGGCCTCTTCAAGGTCCTTGTCGCTCGCCGGGTCGACCAGGATCACGAGGTGGAAGTTGCCGTCGCCGACGTGCCCGAACAGCGGCACCGGCATCGAGGCCTGCTCGATGTCCCCGGTGGTCTCGACGATGCATTCCGCGAGGCGTGAGATCGGCACGCAGACGTCGGTCGAGACCGCGCGCGCGCCGGGCTTGAGCTGCAGACAGGCGAAATAGGCGTTGTGCCGCGCCTCCCACAGCCGGCTGCGCTCCTCGGGCTTCGTCGCCCACTGGAAGTCCAGGCCGCCGTGCTCCTTGGCGATCTCCTGCACCATTTCGGCCTGCTCGACCACGCCCGCCTCGGTGCCGTGGAATTCGAGCAGCAGGGTCGGCATCTCGCGGTGGCTGGTCTTGTTGTGGCGGTTGAGCGCCGCCATGGTGGTGGCGCACAGCAGCTCGCTGCGCGCGATCGGGATGCCCGATTGCAGCGTCTGGATCACGGTATCGGCCGCGCCTTTGACGCTCGCGAAGCTGCACACCGCCGCCGACATCGCCTGCTGCACCGGGTGCAGCTTGACGGTCACCTCGGTGATGATGCCGAGCGTTCCCTCGGAGCCGACGAAAAGCCGCGTCAGGTCGTAGCCTGCGGCGGATTTCTTCGCGCGGCGCGAGGTCTGGATGACGCGGCCGTCGGCGAGCACCACTTTGAGCGACATCACGTTCTCGCGCATCGTTCCGTAGCGCACCGCGTTGGTGCCCGAGGCGCGCGTCGCGCTCATGCCGCCGAGCGTCGCGTCGGCGCCCGGGTCGATCGGGAAGAACAGCCCCGTATGCTTGATGTGATCGTTCAGCTGCTTGCGCGTGACGCCGGCCTGCACCACCGCGTCCAGATCCTCCTCGTGCACCGCGAGCACCGCGTTCATCTGCGACAGGTCGATCGTCACCCCGCCCTCGATCGCGAGCACGTGCCCCTCGAGCGAGGTGCCGACGCCGAACGGGATCATCGGCACGCGGTGGCGGCGGCAGATGTTGACCACGTCGCGCACTTCCTCGGTGCTGTGGGGGAAGACCACCGCGTCGGGCAGCGCGTACGGAAAGTACGATTC
>DAHVFK010000150.1 GCA_027317055.1 Betaproteobacteria bacterium
TCGCCGACACTGGCCGGGACCCGATGCCGATCATGGCCGACGCGGTGCGCGTGCTGCGCTCGCGGCCCAAGGCCGAGCTCATCTGGGCCAGCCCGCGCGAGCTGCTCAATGTATTTCAGGCCGACGCGGTCGGCTGCCACATCATTACCGCCACCAACGACATCCTGAAAAAGCTCGCGCTGGTCGGCAAGGACCTGCACGACTATTCGCTCGAGACCGTCGAGATGTTCCACAAGGACGCCTCGGCTGCAGGCTACGGCATCGCCAAGCGCGAGGCAGTCTGAAGATTTCTGCGATCAGACACGGGAAAACCATGCGCTTCAAGAACGTTCTTATCACCGGCGGCGCCGGCTACGTCGGCAGCCTGCTGACGCCGCAGCTCCTCGATCTGGGCTACAAGGTCACGGTGTACGACATCATGTACTTCGGCGACGAGTTCCTGCCGAAGGCCAATCCGAACCTCAAGATCGTAAAGGGCGACATCCGCGACGTCGCGAAGCTCTCCGGGGCGCTCAAGGGCATCGACGTGGTCATCAACCTGTCGTGCATCTCGAACGACGCCAGTTTCGAGCTCGACGAGAAGCTCTCTACGACGATCAACCTCGACGCTTTCGAGCCGATGGTGATCGCTGCGAAGAAGGCGGGGGTGAAACGCTTCATCTACGCGTCGTCGAGCTCGGTCTACGGTGTCTCCGAATCTCCCGACGTGACCGAAGACCACCCCTTGGTGCCGCTGACCCTTTACAACAAGTACAAGGGGATGTGCGAGCCGCTGCTTTTCAAGCACCAGTCGAGGGACTTCGTTTGCATCGTGATCCGGCCTGCGACCCTGTGCGGCTATGCGCCGCGCCAGCGGCTGGATCTCTCCGTCAACATCCTGACGAACCACGCGATCAACGCGAGCAAGATCACGGTGTTCGGCGGCTCGCAGAAGCGGCCGAACCTGCATATCCAGGATATGTGTGACCTGTATCAGTTGCTGCTCGAGGTGCCGGACGAGAAGATCGCGGGCGAGACCTTCAACGCCGGATTCCAGAATCTCTCGATCATGGAAATCGCGCAGATTGCAAAGCGTGTGGTGCAGGAGGAATTTCCGGAGAAGGGTGACATTCCGATCGTCACCACGCCGACGGACGACATTCGTTCCTACCACGTCAACTCGGACAAGATCCGCCGCAACCTCGGTTTCGGACCCAAGCACAATGTCGAGGACGCGGTGCGCGACCTGTGCAAGGCATTCAAAGCCGGCAAGCTTCCCAAGAGCATGGACGACACGTTTTACTTCAACGTACGGCGGCTGAAAGAGCTGAAAGCGGCATGAGTGGTCGCCCCGTAGCGGTCGTCACCGGCGGGGCCGGGTTCATCGGCAGTCACATGGTGGACCTCCTCCTAGGGAGGGGGTACACGGTGCGTGCGGTGGACAACATGGTGGGCGGGCGGCGCGAGAACGTCGCTCGCCACGTTTCGAACCCTGACTTCGTCCTCGAGGAGCGTGACGTCCGCAGTTACGCCCCAGAGGATCCGCTGTTCCGCGGCGCGCAGTACGTGTTCCACTTTGCCGGCATCGGCGACATCGTGCCCTCGATTGAAAGGCCCCTGGAGTACATGTCGGCGAACGTGCAGGGAACTGCGCACATGCTCGAGTGCGCACGGGCAGCCAGCGTGCGAAAGTTCGTCTACGCCGCCTCGTCGTCCTGCTACGGCCTGGCGCAGACGCCGACTCGCGAAGATCATCCGATCGCGCCTCAGTACCCTTACGCGCTCTCGAAGTACCAGGGGGAGCAGGCGGCATTCCACTGGCACCGGGTGTACAAGCTGCCGGTCAATTCCATCCGCATTTTCAACGCCTATGGAACGCGGTCGCGCACCTCGGGCGCTTATGGAGCGGTATTCGGTGTCTTTCTCAGGCAAAAGCTCGGCGGCAAGCCCTATACGGTGGTCGGTGACGGAACCCAGTCGCGGGATTTCCTTTACGTGACCGACGTCGCGAGCGCGTTCCTCGCGGCTGCGGAGTCCAGCCACGTCGGTCGCTTCTGGAACCTGGGCGCGGGCAACCCGCAAAGCGTGAACCGCCTGGTCGAGTTGCTCGGCGGCGACACGATCCATATCCCGAAGCGCCCGGGGGAGCCGGAGTGCACGTGGGCCGACATCACCAGAATAACCAGCGAGCTCGGCTGGAGGCCGCGGGTGAGCTTCGAGGAAGGGGTGGCGAAGATTGTCGGCAACATCGATTATTGGAAGAACGCGCCGCTCTGGGATCCAGAGTCCATCTCAAGGGCGACGAAAACCTGGTTCGACTACCTCTCTCCGCAGGAACGATGAACATGGACGCCGCAAGCCAACACCTGCTGTCACACAAGGTCAAGACGCCCGAAGAGGTCCGCGATGCCATCGGTCCGCGACCTCGGAGGAAGAAGGTCATCATGTGCCACGGGACCTTTGACGTCGTGCACCCCGGGCACATCCGGCACCTGCTGTACGCCAAGACCAAGGCCGACGTGTTGATCGCTAGCCTGACCGCCGACGTGCACATCAAGAAGGGTAACATGCGGCCTTACGTGCCGGAAGACATGCGCGCCATCAACCTCGCGGCGCTCGAGATGGTCGATTACGTCGTCATCGACCGCGACGAGACGCCGCTCAGGAACCTCGGCCTGATCCAGCCCGATTACTTCGCCAAGGGCTACGAGTACACCGCCGGGCAGGTCCACCCGAAGACGCAAGAGGAAATCGACGTCCTCGAAACCTACGGCGGCGAAGTGATCTTTACGCCGGGTGACATCGTGTACTCGTCCTCCGCCTTGATCGAGCTCGAGGCACCCAACATCGCGGTGGACAAGCTGTTGATGCTGATGCAGGGCGAGGGGGTGACCTTCGACGACCTGCGCCAAGCGCTCGGCAAGCTGAAGGGCCTGCACGCGCACGTCGTGGGCGACACCATCGTCGACAGCTATACCTACACCTCCATGATCGGCGGCATGACCAAGACGCCGACCATCAGCGTGCGCTTCGAGAAAAAGATCGACTTCGTCGGCGGCGCGGGCGTCGTCGCCAAGCACCTGAAAGCCGCCGGGGCGGAAGTGACTTTCTCGACGGTTCTCGGCGACGACGAGCACAAGAGCTTCGTGCTCGACGATCTGTCAACCTTCGGCGTGCACTGCCTGCCGGTCATCGACGAGACGCGCCCGACCACCAACAAGAACGCAATCGTCGCCGAAGGCTACCGGCTGCTAAAAGTCGATACGCTTGACAACCGATCGATCTCCGACAAGGTGCTGGAGCAGCTGCGCAGGCAGCTCGGGGATACCAGGTCCGACGCTGTGGTGCTTAGCGACTTTCGGCACGGCATTTTCAACCGCAGCACCATCCCGCACCTCATCTCGTCGATGCCGCAGGGCACGTTTCGCGTTGCCGACAGTCAGGTTGCGAGCCGTTGGGGCAACATCCTCGAGTTCGAGGGCTTCGACCTGATCACGCCGAACGAGCGCGAGGCGCGGTTCGCGCTCGGCGACCAGGATTCGGTGATTCGCCCGCTGGCGCTCGAGCTGCACCGGCGCGCCAGGTGCAAGACTCTGATCCTCAAGTGCGGTGACCGCGGCATCATCACCTACCGCTCCGACTCGCCGACGGACTACAGGGCCTTCTTCACCGTCGAGTCCTTCGCCGATCGCGTGGTGGACGCCGTCGGCGCGGGCGATGCGCTGCTCGCCTACGCCACGCTCGCGCTGGTGGCGACCAAGAACGACGTCATCGCCTCGATCCTTGGCAACATCGCCGCAGGCATCGAATGCGAGCATGACGGCAACGTGCCGGTGACCCCTGACCTCGTGATGAAGAAGATCGACGCGGTCGAGAAGGCCGCGCGCTACGAGTAGGGACAGCCGATGCGAGTGGTGGTCGTAGGCCTCGGCGTCCAGGGCTATAAGCGGCGCGCGGTCGCGGGCGGGGACTGCGTCGCGACCGTCGACCCGGTGAACGCCGAGGCGCAATACAAGAACATCGAGAACGTGCCACTCGGCAGCTACAATGGGGCGCTCGTCTGTACGCCGGATGAGCCGAAGACTGGGCTTCTCACGTACCTCCTTTCCAACGAGAAACACCTGCTGGTCGAAAAACCGCTATTCGCCGAGGACCCGGCGGATCTGGTGAAGCTCAAGCAGCTCGCCGAGCGGAATCGCACAGTCTGCTACACCGCCTACAATCACCGCTTCGAGCCGCACTTCGTGCGCATGAAGCAGCTGATCGATTCCGGGCGCCTCGGCAAGGTTTACTGCATCCGGATGTTCTACGGCAACGGCACCGCGCGGCTGGTGCGCGATTCGGCGTGGCGCGACAAGGGAGCGGGCGTGCTTCCCGATCTGGGCTCGCACCTTCTCGACACCGCGCTTTTCTGGCTCGGCGGCCCGGTAGGCGGGTTTCATGTCCACTCCGCCAACCGCTTCGAAAACCGAGCGTTCGATCATGTTGCCTTCGGCACCGATGCCGGGCCGGTGCTCGAGTTCGAGGTGACGCTGCTGTCCTGGCGCAACCACCACTACACCGAAGTCTTCGCCGAGAAGGGCAGCGCCCACATCAGCTCGCTGTGCAAATGGGGGCCGAGCACGTTCACGGTACGGGATCGCAAACTGCCGAGCGGCCGGCCCGAAGAGGAATCAGTGACTTTGGTGCAGCCCGACCCCACCTGGGCGCTCGAGTACGAACACTTCAAGAAGTTGTGCGAAACCGGGTCGCACAACATCGACAACGACATTTGGATCAACGATACCCTGCGCGGGCTATACAAGGAGCTGCCGTAATGCTGGAGCACCTGAGCCGGACCGCGTGCCGACCGGCGCGCGTAGTCATCCTGGGCGCCGGCGGCTTCATTGCGGGCGCGGCGGCGCGCCGGCTTGCCGCGGATGGCATACCGGTGCTCGGGCTGGGGCGTCCTGGGCTCGACCTGCTCGCCCCGGGGGTGGCCAAGTCGCTCGCGCAAGCACTGCGGGCTGACGACGCGCTGCTGTTCGCCTCGGCGGCCGCGCCCTGCCGCAACCTCGAGATGCTTCGCGCCAACGCCGTGATGGCCGAAACGGTGTGCGCGGCGCTGAATGCGCGCCCGGTGGCGCATGTCGTCTACCTCAGCTCCGACGCAGTCTACAAGGATAGCGCCGCGCCGCTCACCGAGGCCTCCTGCGCCGAGCCCGGCTCGATGCACGGAGTGATGCATCTCGCGCGCGAGGTCGCGCTGCGCGAGGCGCATGCCGGACCGTTGGCCATTGTGCGCCCCACACTCGTTTACGGGCTTGATGATCCGCACAACGGCTACGGCCCCAACCGCTTTCGGCGACTCGCCGCCGAGGGCAAGGATATCCCGCTGTTCGGTGAAGGCGAAGAGCGGCGCGACCACGTCGATGTCGAGGATGTCGCCGAACTGCTGCGCCTGATACTTATCCACCGCAGCCGCGGCGTTGCCAACGCGGTCTCGGGCAGAGTCGCCTCGTTCCGCGAGATCGCGGAATTCGTCGCCTCGGAATTCGAGCCGCGCGTCGCGGTGAAGGGCAGCCCGCGCAGCGGGTCGATGCCCCACGGCGGCTACCGCTCATTCGACAACTCGGCGGTACTCGCCGCCTTCCCTGGATTCCGCTTCAAGACCTGGCGCGAGGGCTCGTCGCGGGTGCACGTCCAGATGAAGGCGACGAGCGAGCGATGACCGAGGAAGTGATCGGCTTTGCCGGCATGACCCACCTCGGCCTGGTTTCGGGCGTCACGGCGTCGGAAAAAGGATTCCGGGTCGTCTGCTTCGATCCCGATGCGGGGCGCATTGAAGCCCTTGCGCAGCACAAGCTGCCGGTGTCCGAGCCGCAGCTCGACAACCTGGTGGCGAAGAACGCGGACCGGCTCCGGTTCACCTCGCGCGCGGCCGATCTGGCCGAATGCGACGTGGTCTACGTGGCGCCGGACGTGCCTACCGACGACCGCGGCAAGAGCGACCTCGCGCCGATCAACAGCCTGCTGGAAACCGTCCTCGGTGCGACGCCCAGCGACGCCGTTCACGTCATCCTGTCCCAGGTGCCTCCGGGGTTCACGCGCGGCAAGCAGCGCGCCGGCCGCACCCTGTACTACCAGGTGGAGACGCTGATCTTTGGCCGTGCGGTTGAAAGGGCCCTTCAACCCGAGCGCTACATCGTCGGTTGCGTGGACCCGGAAGCGCCGTTACCGCGCGCGTACAGGACGTTCCTCGAAGCACACGGCTGTCCGATCCTGCCGATGCGCTACGAAAGCGCCGAGCTCGCGAAGATCTCGATCAATATGTGCCTGGTCGCCTCCGTTTCCACGGCCAATACGCTGGCCGAGCTGTGCGAGAGGATCGGCGCCGATTGGTCGGAGATCGTTCCCGCGCTCAAGCTCGACCGGCGCATCGGGCAGTATTCGTACCTCGCGCCGGGCCTGGGCATCGCCGGGGGCAACCTCGAGCGCGACCTCGCGAACGTGTGCAATTTCGCGGACCTGCACGGCACGGACGCCGGCATGGTGCGCGCCTGGATCGCCAACAGCCGCCACCGCCGCGACTGGGCGCTGCGCACGCTGCATCGCGAGGTCCTCTCGAAGGTCGACGATCCGCTGATCGCGGTTCTCGGCCTTGCCTACAAGCAGGACACGCACTCCACCAAGAACTCGCCCTCGATCGCGCTTCTAGACTCCCTGAAGGCCTTCCGCGTGCGCGTTTTCGACCCGGTAGTCGCGGCGAGCGCGGCGCCGAATCCCCGTTGCCATGCGGCTGCGTCCGAGCTAGAGGCCTGCGAAGGCGCCGACGTGCTTGCGGTGATGACCCCGTGGCCGCAGTTCCGCGCGCTCGCCCCGGCGCAGATCGCCTCGTGCCTCAAGGGCTCGACCGTGCTCGACCCCTACAGCGTACTTGACGGCAAGGCCTGCCGCGCGGCGGGCCTCGCTTATCACACTCTCGGGGTCGGGGCGTGATCGCGCACGGCAACGCGAGCTCGAC
The DNA here is from genome assembly GCA_027317055.1 of Betaproteobacteria bacterium. GTDB lineage: Bacteria > Pseudomonadota > Gammaproteobacteria > Burkholderiales > SG8-39 > DAHVFK01. Next base: position 6,983 of record DAHVFK010000150.1, read on the forward strand.
GAAGCCCGCGCGCGTCGTGCTGGTCGGGGCGGGTGGATTCATAGGGGCGGCATTGCGCATGCCGCTGGAGGCGGCCGGCATCCCGGTGCTTGCGCTGCGCTCGGCCGACGTCGACCTTTCCGTGCCGACGGCCGCCAATGCGCTTGCGGAAGCGCTGAGGCCGTCGGACGCCGTCGTGATGCTCGCCGCGATCACCCCCGACAAGGGCCGCGATGCGAAGGCGCTGATCAAGAACCTGGCGATGATGGACGCGTTGTGCGGCGCGATCGCGAAGGTCGGCTGCGCGCATCTCGTGTACTTCAGCTCGGACGCAGTCTACGACCCAGCGGTATCGCGTGTCGCCGAGGAAACCCCCGCGTCGCCGCGCGACCTCTACGGTGCTATGCACTACACGCGCGAATTGATGGCGCGCGTCGCTACGCGGGCGCCGGTGCTCGTGCTGCGCCCGACGCTCGTCTACGGGGTCGGCGACACGCACAACGCCTACGGCCCGAATCGCTTTCGTCGCGCGGCGCAGAAGGAGCACAGGATCGCGCTTTTCGGGGGCGGAGAGGAACTGCGCGACCACATCCACGTCAACGACGTCGCGGCGCTCGCGGCGCGCTGTCTGATGCATGCGAGCAGCGGGACGCTGAACATGGCG
>DAHVFK010000151.1 GCA_027317055.1 Betaproteobacteria bacterium
TTAAACGTCGCCGAGTGGTTGCGGCGGGGTCGTTTCATCTGCCTTGCTCCTATTCATGCGGCTCGCGCCGCGAATTAGAGCAGAATCTTCACTTAACCCGCTGTCCGATTTCTTGGGGCCACCTCTGCGCGATATCTAAGGCCATCCGTAAAGGCCCGCCGTTCACCAAAACGTCATGCGTACGAATCACGTATGAAGCTCTGCTACTGCGATGAATCTGGCACGGGCCAAGAGCGTTATGCCGTATTACTGGGCGTGGTCGTAGATGCCTCCAGAATGCATGTCACAAAAGACGATTGGGTCAATTTCTTGGCACAGTTATCGGAACTTGTTGGCCAAGAATTTCAAGAGCTGCACACACGCAATTTCTACTCGGGCAGCGGTATCTGGAAGAACCTTTCAGGCCAGCAGCGATCCGATGCCATTGACTTCTTCATCGATTGGTTTTCAGAGCGCAAGCACCATATCGTGTTCAGCGCAATTGACAAGGAACGGCACAAGGCCATGCAGGACGATGGCGAAATTCCGGAGGAAATAGATACCGTCTGGAAAGCAATGGGCTTCCACGTTGCTTTGGCGATACAAAAGAATTTTCAAGGCGAGGCAAAGAACAAGGGAAACACGATCTTCATATTTGATGACGAAGTCAAAGAGGAGACCAGTTTTCAAAGACTGATGCTGGACCCACCGGCATGGAGCGACAGCTATTACGGAAGGAACAATAAGCGGAAGAGGTTTTGCCAGCTTGTTGATGCGCCATTCTTTGCCGATTCAAAGAATGTCGATCTATTGCAGGTTGCAGACTTTCTGGCCTACTTCGTAAGGCGGCATATTGAAATCTCTGAGGGCGCAGTTCCTGCCAAGTATGCTGGCGAGGCGGAGAAAGTCGCCGGATGGTTTGAGAAAATTAGGGCGAGAGCACTCCCGTACCAAAGCATGTATCCAAAGCGACAGCGCTGCGAGACGGCGGATCTGTTCTGGAACATGGCTCCCGAATGCATTCGCAACGCATAACACTGCGCCGAACCGGACCTGCGCGAAAAGCTGCGCAAGGCCGGTTAGCTCAACGCGAGACAGCCCCAATGACGACGCAGCCATCACCGAGCGATGACGGAGAGCGAATTCAGTGAACCATAGCGAGATCGTCAGCTTCCTCTGGGGCGTCGCGGACCTGATCCGCGACACCTTCAAGCGCGGCAAGTACCAGGACGTCATTCTGCCGCTCACCGTCCTGCGACGCCTCGACTGCGTGCTGGCCGGCACCAAGGAGAAGGTGCTGGCGAAACAGGCCGAGCTTCGGGGCAAGAAACTCGACAACCTCGACCCACAGCTGCGGAGAATCGCGGGCTTCGCCTTCTACAACACCTCCCGCTACGACTTCGACAAGCTGATCGCCGACGCGCCGCACCTCGCCGCCAACCTGCGCAACTACATCGCCGGGTTCAGCCCGAACATGCGCGAGGTGCTCGAGAAGTTCGACTTCGACAACACGATCAGCAAGCTCGACGAGGCGGGGCTGCTGTTCCAGGTGCTCGAGCGCTTCAAGAACCTCGACCTTCACCCCGACAGGATCGACAACCCCACGATGGGCACGATCTTCGAGGAGCTGATCCGCAAGTTCAACGAAGCGCTGAACGAGAATCCGGGCGAGCACTTCACGCCGCGCGACGTTGTGCACCTGATGGTGGACCTGATGCTCGCCGGCGACGAGAAGGAGATCCGCGCCAAGAAGGCGATCCGCACCGTCTACGACCCGTGCTGCGGCTCCGGCGGCATGCTGATGATCACGAAGGAACACATCACCGTCGGCCTTCGCAAGAACGGGAATCTCCTGCGGCCCGCGATTAATCCGGATGCGCAGATTCACCTCTTCGGTCAGGAGAGCCAGCCGGAGACCTGGGCCATCTCCAAGTCGGACCTTTTTATGAAGGATCCGACCGGACGCGACGCCGACAACGTGGCCTTTGGCAGCACGCTTTCCAATGACCGGCATGCCAGCACGACGTTCGATTACCTGATCGCCAACCCGCCCTACGGCAAGGACTGGAAGCGCGACGAGGATGCCGTGCGCGCCGAGCACGAGCGCGGCGCCGCCGGCCGGTTCGGGCCAGGGCTACCGCGCATCAGCGACGGCCAACTCCTCTTCCTGCTGCACATGCTGGCGCACGCGAAGAACCCGAAGGACGGCGGCTCGCGTATCGCTATCATCATGAACGGCTCGCCGCTCTTCACCGGCGATGCAGGAAGCGGCGAGAGCGAGATCCGACGCTACATCCTGGAGCACGACCTGCTGGAAGCGCTGATCGCGCTCCCTGAGCAGCTCTTCTACAACACGGGGATCGCCACCTACGTGTGGGTCGTGACAAACCGGAAGCGCGCAGAGCGCAAGGGCAAGGTCCAGCTCATCGACGCCACCTCGTTCTGGTTGCCGATGCGCAAGAGCCTCGGGGACAAGCGGCGCGAGATCCCGCTCGAGCGCTCGCAGGACATTCTGCGGATCCTCGCCGGCTTCAAGGACGGCGAGACGCGGAAGGTGGCAAAGGACGGAAAGGAAGAGGACGTCGTCGTCAGCCGCATCTTCCCGACCACGCACTTCGGCTTCCGCAAGATCGCCGTCGAGCGGCCGCTCAAGCTCAACTTCCAGCCGAGCGCGGAGCGCATCGCGCGCATCGAGGAGGAGAAGGGCTTCCAGGCGCTGGCGCAGTCGAAGAAGAAGGGCGCGGCGGGCGCGAAGGAGCAGGCCGAAGGGCGCGCCTTGCAGGAGGTCATCCGCAAGCTGGCGCGCGCGCTGCCCGGCGCGCTCGTCAAGGACCGCGACAAGTTCGAGCGCCTGCTCGATGCCGCCGCGAAGAAAGCCGGCGTGAAGCTCCCGGCGCCGGCGCGCAAGGCCATCCTCTCCGCGCTCTCGGAGCGCGACGAGACGGCCGCCATCTGCCGCGACAAGGACGGCAACCCCGAGCCGGACCCGGAGCTGCGCGACACGGAGAGCGTGCCGCTCGCGGAGCCCGTCGAGGCGTTCTTCGAGCGCGAGGTGAAGCCCCACGTCCCGGATGCCTGGATCGACACGTCCAAGCGCGACCCCAGGGACGGCAAGGTCGGCCTCGTGGGCTACGAGATCAACTTCAACCGCTACTTCTACCGCTACACCCCGCCGCGCCCTCTGGAGGAGATCGAAGGCGAGATCCGGGGGATCGAGCAGGACATCCTGCGCATGCTGGCGGAGGTCACGGGGAGCGCTGTCGGTAAGTAGGTGCGGGAGGTGGCGAACCGTTGACAGTTGTAAATAAATGTCTACACTTCGCCACATGCCAGCCGCCGATCCCACCGAGCGCCTGCTTCGCCTCACCCGCCGTCGAGGCTCGATCACGCGGCGCGAAGTGGTCAAAGCCGGAATCCACACGCACACGCTGAGCCGCCTGGTCCAGGCGGGTGCTCTCGAGCGCGTCTCACGGGGCCGCTACCGCCTGCCGGGCGCGCCTATCACCGAGCATCACAGCCTCGCGCTCGTCGCCGCGGCTGCTCCGAAAGCGGTGGTGTGCCTGCTTTCCGCACTGAGCTTCCATCAGATCGGCACGCAGCTTCCGCACGAAGTGTGGATCGCGGTCGATCGGCGAACCCGCGCGCCCGCGCTGTCCTGGCCCAGGCTGCGCGTGCTTCGCTTCAGCGGCAAGGCGTTGACCGAAGGCATCGAAGCGCATCGCATCGAGGGCGAGCAGGTGCGTGTGTACGGCGTGCCGAAAACCATCGCCGACATCTTCAAGTACCGCAACAAGGTCGGGCTCGACGTCGCCCTCGAAGCGCTGCGCGAAGGCTGGCGCGCGAAGCGCTTCACGATGGACGAGATCCACCGCTACGCGCGCGTCTGCCGCGTCGAGCGCGTGATGCGCCCCTATCTCGAGGCGCTCGTGGCATGACGCGCGCTCACGAGGGGCTCCCGGTGTCGATCCAGGTGCGGCTCGCACGCCGCGCCCGGGAACTGAGCATGGACCCGAACCTGGTGCTCACGCGGTTCGCCGCGGAACGGTTCCTGTACCGGTTGTCGCGCTCCCCGTTCGCGGATCGCTTCGTGCTCAAGGGTGCTCTGCTGATGCTGGTGTGGCTCGGCGAAACCGTCCGCCCCACGCGGGACGCAGACCTGCTCGGCTTCGGCGAGATCACGCAGCAGTCGCTCGCGCAGATTTTTGCCGACGTTTGCAGGCTCGAGGTCGAGCCGGACGGACTTGAATTCCTGCCGTCGTCGATACGCGTTTCAGCCATCCGGGCGGAAGATGCCTACGCCGGCCTGCGCGCGACGCTCGAGGCGCGGCTTGGAAAGGCGCGCCTGCGCGTGCAGCTCGACGTCGGAATCGGCGATGCCGTTTCGCCCGATCCGGTATGGCTCGACTACCCCGCGCTCCTCGATTTCCCGAAACCGCGGCTGCGTGCCTACCGTCCGGAGACCGCTATCGCCGAGAAGCTGCATGCAATGGTCGTGCTGGGCGAAGCCAACAGCCGCATGCGGGACTTCTTCGACATCCGTGCGCTGGCGCAGCATGAGCGATTCGAGGGCGACGTTCTCGCGCGCGCCCTGTACACAACGTTCGAGCGCCGGCGAACGCCGATCCCCGAAGCATTGCCGCTCGCGCTGACGCCGGGATTTGCGGGGATCCGCGAGAAACAAGTGCAATGGCAGGGCTTCCTGCAGAGGAACCGTGTGCTGGCCGCGCCGCAGGAGCTGGCCGCCGTCGTCGCGGAAATTGCGGCATTTCTCGAACCCGTCATTGACGCCGCACGGCGCGGAAGCGCGCTTCGCTCCACATGGCGGGCGGGAGGACCGTGGTCGCGGGCTTTCGCCGCCGAGGAGCCGGTATCGTGAGCGCCCCGGCGCGCGCGGAGCACGCCGCGGCGTTGCGGCGCTTCAAGCCCTACCCGGCCTACAAGGACTCCGGCGTCGAGTGGCTGGGGGAGATTCCGGCGCATTGGGAGCCGCGCCGACTCAAGACCAGCGCTGCTGTTCAGCTCAGCAACGTCGACAAGAAGTCGGTTGAAGGCCAGGAATCCGTGCGGCTCTGCAACTACACCGACGTCTACTACCACGAGCGCATCTCAGCAGACCTGGAGTTCATGGTGGCCACGGCGACATCGGAACAAGCGCGCCGCTTTGCACTATGCAAGGGCGATGTGCTCATCACCAAGGACTCGGAATCTTGGACCGATATCGCCGTGCCGGCGGTCGTAGTGGAAGATCTGCCCGGCGTCTTGTGCGGCTATCACCTCGCCCACATCCGACCCACTCACGTCTGCCACGGACCTTTTCTCGCCCGGGCCTTCAGTGCGGTCGGCCCTCGGGATCAGTTTCAAGTGGCAGCCAACGGCATCACCCGTTTCGGGCTTGGCGGCGATGCGATTGCTACCGGGATGTTTGCAATGCCCCCCGAGCCCGAGCAACGCGCCATCGCCACCTTCCTCGACCGGGAGACGGCGCGGATCGATGCGCTGGTGGCGAAGAAGGAGCGGCTGATCGCGCTGCTCCAGGAGCAGCGCACCGCCCTCATCACCCGCGCCGTGACCAAGGGCCTCGACCCGACCGTCCCCATGAAGGACTCCGGCGTCGGGTGGCTGGGGGAGATTCCGACGCATTGGGAGGTGAAGCCGCTCAAGCGCCTTTTTGCGAACCTCGACCGCAGAAGAATTCCGCTTAGCGGCGAGGAACGGGCAACGATGGCCAAGGACTACCCTTACTACGGCGCGTCCGGAATCATCGATCACGTTGAAGATTACCTTTTCGACGAGCCGCTGATCCTGGTGGCTGAGGATGGCGCCAACCTATACTCGCGCTCGACACCCCTGGCCTTCGTCTCGACAGGGAAGTATTGGGTCAACAACCACGCTCACATTCTTCGGCCGGTCGACGGAAACGTGGAATACTGGGCCCACGTGCTCGCGAGCATCGTCTTTGATCCCTGGATCACGGGATCAGCTCAACCAAAGCTGACCGGCGAAGGGCTTGGATCGATACCTCTTCCCGTGCCGCCTGCTTTAGAGCAAACGACAATTCTCGCGAAGTGCAACCGTAGATCATCCGAGTTGCGCTCCTTGATCGCCAAAGTCCGCGATGCCATCGACCGCCTCAAGGAACTGCGCGCCGCCCTCATCTCCGCCGCCGTAACGGGCAAGATCGACGTGCGGGAGGAAGCAGCGTGAACCGCGTCGCGGTGAAGCCGGAGCTATTGCGCTGGGCGTGCGAGCGCGCCGGTCGGAGCACTGAGAGCCTGGCGGGTCAGTTCCCGAAGCTCCGTGCCTGGGAGTCGGATGAGGCGCGACCGACGCTGAAGCAGGTCGAGGCCTTCGCGAAGGCCGTTTACGTCCCGGTGGGATACCTCTTCCTGCGCGAGCCGCCGGAGGAGCCGGTGCCCATACCCGACTTCCGCACCGTGGCCGATGAGGGGCTGCGACGACCCACGCCGGATCTCCTGGACACCATCTACCTCTGCCAGCAGCGACAGGATTGGTACAACGACTTCGCGCGCACTGTCGGCGAAGAGCCGCTGCCGTTCGTAGGCACGGCACACCTTGGCGACGATGTCGTCTCGGTCGCGGCGGCGATCCGCGAGGCCCTCGGCTTCGACCTCGAGTCACGCCGCAAGATGCCGACCTGGACCGATGCACTGAGACGCTTCATCGAGCAGGCAGATGCGCTTGGCGTGCTCGTGATGGTGAGCGGTGTCGTCGGCAGCAACAACCGCCGAAAGCTCGATCCCGGCGAGTTCCGGGGCTTCGCGCTGTCCGACGCGCTGGCTCCCCTCGTCTTCATCAACGGCGCCGACACCAAGGCCGCGCAGATGTTCACGCTGGCCCATGAGCTTGCTCACATATGGCTCGGCGAGACGGCGCTGTCGGATGCGCGCGCCGCCGAGATCCCCGTGCAGGTGGTAGAGCGCTGGTGCAATCAGATCGCCGCCGAGTTGCTCGTGCCGCTGGACGTGTTTCGAGCGGAGCACGACCGGCGTTCCGAGCTTCGTCCGGAGTTGGATCGCCTCGCGCGGCGATTCAAGGTCAGCACGTTGGTTGTCCTGCGGCGCATGCACGATGCGGGGACTCTGCGCGGCGACGCCTACTGGACGGCCTACGAGAACGAACTGGAGCGCTTGCGGAGCCTTCCCGGCGGAAGCGGCGGGAACTTTTACCTCACGCTGGGTGCGCGGGCGAGCAAGCGCTTCGCCCGCGCGCTGGTGATCAGCACGCTCGAGGGCCGGTCCTCGTTCACGGAAGCGTTCCGGCTGCTCGGCTTCAAGAAGATGGCCACGTTCCGGGAGCTGGGCCACAGCCTGGGGGTCGGGTTCTGATGGCCTACCTGCTCGACGCCGACGTCTTCATCCGGGCCAAGAACCTGCATTACGGGTTCGATTTCTGCCCCGCGTTCTGGGATTGGCTCGTCGCGCGCAACGGTGACGGGACAGTATTCAGCGTCGAGAAAGTAGGCGACGAGGTCCAGGCTATCGCGGACGAGCTTTCGAACTGGGCGGCAGCGCGCGGAAACGGGTTCTTCCTGCGACCCGATGCGACGGTGGTCCCGTCGCTTGCCGCGGTCAGCGCATGGGCTTCAGGGCAACGCTACGAGCCTTCCGCAGTAAGCACGTT
>DAHVFK010000152.1 GCA_027317055.1 Betaproteobacteria bacterium
CGCTGCGTGTTCGCCTGCGCGCTGGGCGCATGGCAGGTGGAGTTCGTCGCCGCGGAGCCGCGCCTGGTCCGCCACCGCGCGCAGGAAGCGATCCGCCTGCGCTATCCCGAGCTCATGTCCGGCCACCAGCGAAGGAGCGAGCACCGCGCGGCGCCGGCGCGCGACCTGCCGCTGCAATGCGTTGCCGACGCCGGCGGCGTGATGTCTTTCGACGCGCACGTGGTCGACATCAGCCCGGCCGGGATTGCCGTCCTGCTCTACCACCCCGGCATCACGCTCGAGCCCGGCACCGTGCTCAGGGGCTGCATCATCGAGCACCCCTCGATCGGCCCGGTGAACGTCGACATGGAAGTTCGGTACTCGGAGCCCGTGCGGCTAAAGGACGGGCGCCGGGCGCGGCGCGCGGGCTGCCGCTTCATCGATCCGCCCGCGGCGCTCAGGAAGCTGGTGCGGCGCGTGACGGGCCAGGCGCTCGGCGAAGACGGATAATGTGTGCCTCGACTCCCAGGAAGGATTGCGCCATGCGATTCCTGCTTGCCGCCGCGCTGCTCGGCGCGGCCCTCGCCGGCCCTGCCCTCGCGCAGGACAGGCCGCAGCGCCTGCTGATCCAGATCAGCGACGAAAACCCGAAAGTGTGGGGTCTCGCACTGGCCAACGCGCGCAACGTGCGCCACGACCTCGGCCCGGACAAGGTGCAGCTCGAGATCGTCGTCTACGGACCGGCGATCCGCATGCTGGAGATGGACTCCGATTGGCGCGACCGCGTCACGCAAGTGATCGACGAGGGCATCCGCGTGATCGCGTGCGAGAACACCATGACGAGCATGAAGCTCACCCGCGACGACATGCTCGGCGGGGTCGACTTCGTCAAGACCGGGCTCGCGCACGTCATGCGGCGCCAGCTCGAGGGCTGGGCCTACGCGCGGCCCTGAGCAATGAAGACCGCCGTCGTCGCCGGCGCGCTCGGCGTGATCGGTCGCTACGTCGCGGAGCGGCTCGCGCAGCTGCCGGACTGGCGCGTGGTGGGCCTTTCGCGCCGGCTGGGCGAAGAGCGCGAGCGCGTGCGCCACGTGTCGGTCGACCTGCTCGATCCGGCCGACGCCGGGCGCAAGCTGCGCGGGCTGCAGGACGCCACGCACGTCTTCTATTGCGCCTTCCAGCCGGCCGCGGGCGCCGCCGCCGACTACGCGCGCAATGTCGCCGCCAACCGCGACATGCTGGTGAACGCGGTTTCGGCCGTCGACGCGGTGGCGCCCGGCCTCGAGCGCGTGGTGCTGGTGACCGGCACCAAGTACTACGGCTCGCACCTGGGCCCGTTTCGCACCCCGGCGAAGGAGGACGACCCGCGCCATCTCGGCCCGAACTACTACTTCGACCAGATCGACTGGCTGAGCGCGTTCCAGCGCGGCAAGCGCTGGAGCGGGTGCGAGCTGCGCCCGCAGACGCTGTGCGGCTTCGCGCCGGGCACGGCGATGAGCATCGTGCCGGTGATCGCGGTGTACGCGGCGGTCTCGAAGGCGCTGGGGCTGCCGCTGCGCTTCCCCGGCAAGCCCGGCGCCTGGCGCTCGGTCTACCAGGTGACCGAGTCGGCGCACATGGCGAACGCGGCGCTGTGGGCGGCGACCGAGCCGCGCTGCGCCAACCAGGCCTACAACATCACCAACGGCGACACCTTCCGCTGGTGCAACCTGTGGCCGCGCATCGCCGAAGTGTTCGAGATGCCCTGGGCCGAGCCGCAGACGATTTCGCTCGTGGCGCACATGGCCGACAAGGCGCCGCTATGGGACGAGATGATCCGCAAGCACGGCCTGCGGCCGTACCGCTTCGAGGAGCTGGTGGCCTGGCCGTTCGGCGACTACGTCTTCGGCTGCGACTGGGACGTGATATCGAGCGTCACCAAGTCGCGCCTGCACGGCTTCCACGACGTGGTCGACAGCGAGGAGATGTTCGTGCGCCTGCTTGAGCGCTTCCGCGCCGAGCGCATCGTCCCCTGAAGAAGGCCTTCAGGCGCGGATGTAGACCCAACCCTGCTGCATGCGCTTGACGATCTCGTCCAGCGCGGTCGGCGCGAAGTGCACCCCCGGCAGCAGTTTCACCTTGACGCCCTGCTCGCTCAGCCGGTCGGCGGTCTGGTGGCAAGCGACGTAGGTCAGGTTCGGGTAGGTCGCTCGCAGGCGCTCGAGCTGCTTTGCGTAGGCCGACTTGCCGGCGCGCAGGATGTCGAGGCCGGTCTGATTGGCGACGATCTCGACATGCACCTTGCGCCCGGCGGCGCGCGCATCGCTCAGGTAGTCCTCGACTTCCTGCAGCGCCGTGTCGACCACCTCGCCGCGCGACGACGCGACGTGCACCACGAGCCCGCTGGCCGCGACGCCGTGCAGCGCGGCGGCGGCGCCGATGCGCTCGGTCGCGTCGTGCGTGAGCCACCCGGCCAGCGCGAACACCAGCGCGAGCCCGGCCACCCGCGCCCAGCCGCGTCGGTCCGCCGCGGGCGCGGCGCGGCGCGGACGCGCGTCCGCGTAGGCGCCTTTCACCATGTCCTTGAGCGTGCGCAGCTCGCACAGCTCTCGCCGCAGCGCCTCGTCGCTGCCCATGCGCTCGACCAGCGCAGTCCAGTCGGCGGCGTCGAGCTGCCCGTCGACGAACGCATTCTGCATCTCGCGCGAGACTTCCCGTTGTTGGCTCATCGGATGCTCCTGATCTTGATTTCCTGACCGGCCGCGAGGTCGATCAGCCGCGCCCTGAGCGCTTCGCGCGCCCGGCACAGCCGGCTCATCACGGTGCCGACCGGCACTTCGAGGATCTCGCCCACCTCGGCGTAGGAAAAACCCTCCAGGTCGACCAGCGTCACCACCTGGCGCTGCCCCAGCGGCAGGCGCCCGATCTCGGCGCGCACGCGCGCCGCGAGCTGGCTGCTCGCGCTCGCCGCTTCCGGCGACTGCGCGTGCGAAGGCATGTCTTCGTCCAGCGGCTCGAGCGGTCCCGCGCTGCGATAGTGGTCCTTGAGGCAGTTGGCGAGGATCGCGCACAGCCAGCCCTTCAGCCGCGTCTGATCGCGCAGTTGCTCGGCGCGGCCGAGCGCACGCAGCATCGTCTCCTGCACAATGTCGTCGGCCAGCGCGGCGTCGTGACACCAGGAATACGCCAAGCGGAACAACGGCTCGCGCTGCGCCTCGACCCGGGCGCGCAACTGCGCCGATACGCCGAACAGACCCCTCATCTTCATGTCACCAATGACGTCCCAGAGGTGCAGTTTATTCCATGGAATAAAAGAGGCGACATTTGCGTCTTATCTGGGTCGCGGGCGTCTTTTGCGCCCGAACGGACCATTAGAAAATAGAGAGGAGATGCCATGAAACAAGCACTTGCAGCAATCACGCTGGTTGCCGGCCTGGCCGGCCTCGCCGCCGCTCCCGCCGCGCTGGCCGCGGGCGAGAAGGCGATGACGCACGCCGTCCTGCAGGTCAGCGACAACGACCCGGCGAAATGGAACCTCGCGCTCAACAACGCGCAGAACATGCAGCAGGCGCTGGGCAAGGACAAGGTGACGATCGAGATCGTGGCCTACGGCCCCGGCCTGAACATGCTCAAGGCGCAGTCGAAGGTCGCAGCGCGCGTCAATGCCGCAATGGACCAAAGCGTCGACATCGTCGCGTGCGGCACCACGATGAGGAAGATGAAGATCACGAAGGCCGACCTGATCGGCGGCAGCCGCGTGGTGCCCGGCGGCGTGATCGAGATCATGAAGCGCCAGTCCGAGGGCTGGGCCTACATCCGTCCGTAAACGCGGACGCGGCACGCACCCCAACCGCCCGCCGCGCCGAGTGCGGCGGGCACTCCACAAAGGAAGAGTCATCTTGAAACGCATCGCAGCGCTTCTGTCTCTCGTCGTCGTCAGCTTCCTGGCCGGCGCCTTGCCGTCGGCCGCCCGCGCCGAAGGCGCGGTGTCGAGCGCAAGCGGCAAGTACAAAATCGTCATCCAGGTCACCGAGAACGACCCGCGCAACTGGAATCTCGCGCTCAACAACGCCATGGCCTTCAAGCGCAACGTCGGCGCCGGCAACTCGCAGATCGAGATCGTCGCGATCGGGCCGGGCCTCAACATGCTCAAGAGCGAATCGAAGGTGACCGACCGGATCGGGCAGGCGCTGGACAAGAGCATCGACGTCGTCGCCTGCGGCGAAACGATGCACGCGATGAAGGTCAGCAAGGACGACCTGATCGGCGGCGTTCGGGTCGTGCCGGGCGGCCTGATCGAGATCGCGAACAAGCAGCGCGAAGGCTGGATCTACTACCGGCCCTGAGACCGACCCTTACGTAGTCAGGCGCTCGCCGCGGACTCTGCGGCGAGCGCCGCGCGTTCAGTTGCCGTTGCGCCTCACCAGGTCGCCCAGGGCGCCGAGCAGGTTGACCGGCACCGGAAACACGATCGTGTTGCTCTTGTCGCCGGCGATCTCGGTCAGGATCTGCATGTAGCGCAGTTGCATCGCCTCGGGCTGGGTGGACAGCTTCACGCCCGCCTGCAGCAGCTTTTCGGCGGCCTGCGCCTCGCCTTCGGAATAGATGACCTTGGCGCGGCGCTCGCGCTCGGCTTCGGCCTGGCGCGCGATGGCGCGCACCATGCTCTCGTCGAGATCGATGTGCTTGATCTCGACGTTCGCCACCTTGATGCCCCAGGCGTCGGTCTGCGTGTCGAGCACGGTCTGGATGTCGAGGTTGAGCTTGTCGCGCTCGGCCAGCATCTCGTCCAGCTCGTGCTTGCCGAGCACCGCGCGCAGCGTGGTCTGCGCCAGCTGGCTGGTAGCGCCGAGATAGTCCTCGACCTGGATCACAGCCTTTTCCGGGTCGACGACTCGAAAGTACAACACCGCGTTGACCTTGACCGAGACGTTGTCGCGCGAGATGACGTCCTGGCTCGGCACGTCGAGCACTACGGTGCGCAGGTCCATGCGCACCATCTGCTGGATGCCCGGAATCAGCAGGATCATTCCGGGGCCCTTGACCTTGTGGAACCGGCCGAGCATGAATACCACGCCGCGCTCGTACTCGCGCAAGATGCGCAGTGACGAAAACGCTAGCACGATGATAATGATCAGCACGCCGTAGACGAAATTGAAGCCGAGACTGAAAGGCATCGCTATCCTCCGTTGCCGTTACCGGGTTCCGCCACCACTTCGAGTGTGAGGCCGTCGATTGCGGTGACGCGCAAGCGCTGCCCCTTGGTAAGCGGCGCGCTCGAGCGCACGCGCCAGGTTTCGCTGTGCACGCGCGCCCAGCCTTCCCCGCGGATGTCCTCGAGCGCGACGCCGCTCGCGCCCACCATCTGCTCCGGCCCGCTCACCACCGGCCGGCGCCGGCCTTTGACCAGCATGCCGACCACCAGGATCAGGAACGCGGCGCTCGCCGCGGCGATGCCGCCGATCAACGCGTACGGGATCGCGAACCCGGGAACGTCGGTGTCGATCAGGATGATCGAGCCGATCACGAACGCGATCAGTCCGCCGATGCCGAGCGAGCCGAACGCGGGCAGGAAGGCCTCGCCGATCATGAACGCGATGCCGAGCAGGATCAGCCCCAGCCCGGCGTAGTTGACCGGCAGCAGCTGGAACGCGTACATGCCCAGCAGGATGCAGATCGCGCCGACCACGCCGGGCAGGACCAGCCCGGGGTTGGAGAACTCGTAGATCACCGCGAGGATGCCGAGCAGCACCAGAACGTAGGCCACGCTCGGATTGGTGATCACGCCGAGCAGCTCGGTGCGCCAGCCGAGCTCGAAGATCTCGACCTTGGCGCCGGCGAGCTGCAGCGTGTGCTCGACGCCGCCCGCCTTCACCTTGCGCCCGTCGAGCTTCTCGAGCAGGGCGGGCACGCTGTCGGCGATGAAATCGACCACGTGCATCTTCTCGGCTTCGGCCGCGGACAGGCTCACCGCCTCGCGCACCGCGCGCTCGGCCCACTTGGCGTTGCGCCCGCGCATCTGCGCCAGGCCACGGATGTAGGCCGAGGCGTCGTTCACCATCTTGTGCTCGAGCGTGCTGCCGCCCTGCTCGCCCTTGTTGCCCTTCTTCCCGGCCGCGGGCGCAGGCGTTGACGGCGCCCCGATCTGGATCGGAGTCGCCGCGCCGAGGTTGGTCGCCGGCGCCATCACCGCGAAGTGGCTCGCGTACAGGATGTAGGTCCCGGCGCTCGCGGCGCGCGACCCGGAGGGCGCGACGTAGGCCGCGACCGGCACCGGCGAGGCGAGGATGTCCTTGATGATCTCGCGCATCGCGCTGCTCAGGCCGCCGGGCGTATCCATTTTCAGCACCACCAGCTGCGCGCCGTCCTTCTGCCCCGCCTCGAGGCCGCGGTGGACGTAGTCCGAGGTCGCCGGCCCGATCGCGCCGTCGATCGTCAGCACCATCACCGGCGCCGGCGCGGCGCGCGCCAGGGCGGGGACGAGCAGGATCGCCGCCAGCAGCAGCAGCAGTTCGCGCAGCTTCAATCCCTTCTCCTTGCGTGGTGTTCTCAAGACCATACAATACGCCTCCTCCCGGCATTGCGTACCCGTGAAACCCGAATCCTTTCCGGCCGAGGCGATCGTCGTCCGCGGCGCCCGGCAGAACAACCTCAAGAACCTCACACTGGCGATTCCCACTGGGGAGCTGGTGGTGGTGACCGGCGTCTCGGGCTCGGGCAAGTCCTCGCTCGTGTTCGACACGCTGTACGCCGAAGGCCAGCGGCGCTACGTCGAGACCTTCAGCCCCTACGCGCGCCAGTTCCTCGACCGCATGGACAAGCCGCAGGTGGATGCGATCGAGGGCATTCCGCCGGCGATCGCGATCGACCAGACCAACCCGGTGCGCACGTCGCGCTCGACGGTCGGCACCATGACCGAGCTGAACGACCACTTCAAGCTCCTTTACGCGCGCGCGGCGACGCTTTACTGCCGAGGCTGCGGCAAGCCGGTGACGCGCGACACGCCGGACTCCATCTACGGTGCGCTCGAAGCGCGCTGCGCCGTGCACGGCGACCCGCGCCTGGTGATCGCATTCCCGGTGCCGGTGCCGAAGAACTTCAGCGAGCAAGAGGTGCTGCAACTGCTCGAGCGCCAGGGCTACACCCGCATCCACGCGCGCTCCAAGGCGTTGCTGGAAGTGGTGCAGGACCGCCTGCGCCTCGCGAGCGCCGAGCGCGCGCGCGTGATCGAGGCGCTGGAGGCCGCGCTGCGTGTGGGCCAGGGCAAGGTCAACGTCCACTTCGAAAATCGGGGTCAGAGTCGGATTACCGAAGCGAAATCCGACTCTGACCTCGATTATTCGATCTGGAAATTCTCGTCGGATCTGCATTGCGCGGAGTGCGACATTCACTACTCCGACCCGGTGCCGGCCGCGTTCTCGTTCAATTCGCCGCTCGGCGCGTGCGAAACCTGCCGCGGCTTCGGGCGCGTGATCGGGGTCGATTTCGGCCTCGTGATCCCGGACGAGTCGAAGACCCTGCGCCAGGGCGCAGTCCGGCCGTGGCAGACCGCGAGCTTCAAGGAATGC
>DAHVFK010000153.1 GCA_027317055.1 Betaproteobacteria bacterium
CGGCCAACCACTCCCGATGTGCATCGAGCAAGCCCTCACGCCGCCCCGGGCGCCGGTACGCCTGCCAGCGCACCTGCCGCAGACACCGGCGCACAGTCTTTCGGTCAAGGCCCGTGGCGCGCGCCACCCCCGAGACCGTCATCCCGGCCGCCTTCAGCCGGTGCATCTGCTCCCAACGCTCTTTGCCAACCACCGGCTCCTCCCCGCCCACCCCGGGCAAGGACACCCTAACCGGCGAGCCGATCTCCCCGCCCTGCAGGGCGGGGAGATCGCCAACTTCAGCTTCGATTGTCTGCTGCACTTCGCACCTCCATCGTCTGGGGGTGGGGAGATTTCAATTGTCATAAGTGAGGAGTTTCGGATTGACCGTGACACCGCCTCTAACGTGTCGCCCTTGGTAGGGGGGTATTTGAGCGTGCGGGCGCTGTCGAGGAGGCCGACGATGTACGGCACCTTGGGCACCGACTGCCCGCCATTGCCAATCACGTATGCAGCGCCGAACACCTGCTGGCCCCGCGCCTGCCGCGCCAGCAATATCTTCTCGACGCGCGCCGGGTCCCACGGCTTGGGGTATCTGATGTCGTGGAGCGACGGCGTGTGGTTGAGCATGCGCGCCACAATCATGGCGTGCCACACGTCGGGATCGTCGTAATGCGCCTTGCGCCAGTGGTCGGCGATCCAAAGTGTTGTTCTGTCGTCCTCGCGGCGCACGTTGCAGAACCTGTACTCGCGCAGGATGGGATCGGTGGTCCAGGGCTCGGGACTTCCGGCTTCTTTGCGTTGCAGGATGCGCCAGCGCTCGTTGATCCAATGCGCGAGGCATTTGAGTCGTTCGGCAGGTATTGGCATTCGCTTCTCCGTTATTCGAGACAAAATCGTTCCATGCTCGATAGCTCCTAAACGAAAGAGGCCAGCTAACTACCGATTCACACCGATAACCGGTTGATAGCTGGCCACTGCTGCGGCATGCTCGACCCCGTGGAGAAGTACAAACCCATTTCGCGACAAGAGGCCGGGCGACTGGTGGCGTCTCGATTTAACGTTGCGCCGCTGGAAATGACGCCAGCGCGGCTCGAGGCGCGGCGCAAAGGCGGTCGAGCGCGCGGAGAACAGCGCGCGCAGGAAGCGGAAGACCTACGGAACGAGCAATGGTTACGGATTGAAACAGCTCGCCTACGGCTGGTGCGCAAGCGGCGGCGCAGGCCAACCTACGCCGAGCTAGGCGCTGCTACCGGGTTGTCGGTGCGCACGGTGCGCCGGGTGTTTGCGTGGTGGCGCGCTGGGTAGCGGTCGCGCCAGCGGGCCGCGCAGGCCCTGCCCAGCGGCAGGGGTAGCCGCCCGCCCCGCCAGGACCAGCCAGCGATCGCTGGCGCGACCACAGCGGGGGTTTTGGGGGCTGGTACAGGCCCGCTAGGCGGGCTGGGCGGCGGGCCGGGGCGTGCGGGGCAGGCGCAGCCCGCCCGGCAGCGGCCAGCAGGCCCCGGTAACTTCTAGGGCTGGGGCACCTTGGGGCAGCGTGCGTTGCTGTGGGGACGCCAGTTGAGCAGCCGATCCGCTCAAAGCGCAACGAAATCGCGGCGTTCGACCGCTGCTGTGTAAATTTCCCATAAGCGCAAATCGCACAGCTCGGAAGGCCGGCGGTGTCCGGTTTCGTCGATACCGGGAATTACTTCACGATAGCCGCGACGTTATCCGACACGACGTGCGGAATTCACTGGGCGAAGGTCTTGGGGACGGCTAGGTTGACGTCGTGAGATTACGTAGAAGCGGCGCACTTTGGCCGCAGCGGAGGTAAAGATGACTAAGAAGCGCTATATGCGGTCGGTAATACTGACCGCGTTCCTTGCGACCCTGGTGGCGAGCCGCATTGCGTTCGCAGTGGATGAGGTCGAACCGAACGATCCTTATACCAACGCCCAATCGCTTGTCATTGGAAGCGACGGGACAGTAACGGTTAATAATGCCTCGATCTATAACACTCAGACTCACCGCGACGTCGACTTCTACAGCTTTCATGCGAACGCCGGCGACGTCGTAACCTTTAATATTGATGGCGGTATGGACGCCAACTACAACGGAATCTTGACGACTCTTGCCGTCTTCGGACCGGACCCCGCCAGCAACCCGCTGCCGTTGGTAACTGCGGTCGGTTCGTCATCTCCCGATGCCGGGTCACCGACGAACGCGGACGCACGCATCGACAATTTCCCTATACCTACGACGGGGACCTATATCGTTGGCGTCAGCACCGATCCGGGCGAATTCCTCGACATCAATTCCCTTGTGACTGGTGCCCTTAGCCCAATGGGCTGGTCACCGAATAACTACGTTTACGGCAACTACACACTAATCATCTCGGGCGTGACACCTTTGGCTGCAGCCGCGCCGACGCCTCCGCCTGTAGCGACGGTCCTGCCGATCAACATCGACATCATGCCGGGCAGACGCAACGTGCTTTGGATTCACACCGCCAGCGCCAATCAAACCAGTACGGACCACGATTCGGACCGCAGGCGCGATCTTGCCAGGGAGATGCACGGTCACTTCAAGGGCGGCATTCCGGTTGCGCTCCTGTCGACCGACACGTTCAACGCTTTGGACGTAAACCAGAGTTCGCTTAGGTTCGGCAGCACCGGCACTGAGGACAGCCTCATGCGCTGCAACCCGAAAGGCGTCGACGTGAACCACGACGGGCGCCCCGATCTGCTCTGCCACTTCGACGTTAGAAGGGCGAATTTCGAGCCGGGCGACGCCAACGGGATCGTGACCGGCGAGACGAATTCGGGCGATGCTTTCGAAGGCCAGGGGTACCTGAAGATCGTGACGGGTAAGCGGGACGTGCAGCGGGACCTAGACCGGCACGATCGCCGGCACCACCGCTGATCCGCGGTAAGCGGCCCCCGTAGGTGTAGTGGAATTCGGGGCCCGCGCGCTGCGCGGGCCCTTTTCTTTTTCTGTCGTCGTTTCGCTTAGATGGTGGGCGATACGGCGCAGCACGCCGTCGACCCGCTCGATGTAATGGGCGCGGCCAACAGCGCGCGCGCTAGCGCGCGGCTCAGCCCTTCAGTTCGGGGAAATCCTCCTCCCAGAATTCGTTCTTGCGCCGCGCCTCGCCCTGGCGCGCGTTTTCGGCGCCGCGCAGCTCGACGCGCCGGATCTTGCCCGAGATGGTCTTGGGCAGGTCGGAGAACTCCAGGCGCCGGATGCGCTTGTAGGCCGCCAGCCGCTCGCGCGTGAAGCGCAGGATCGACAGCGCGGTCGCGCGCGAGGGCGCGAAGCCGGGCTTGAGCACCAGGTAGGCCTTCGGCACCGACAGGCGCAGCGCGTGCGGGCTCGGCACCACCGCCGCCTCGGCCACCGCCTCGTGCTCGATCAGCGCGCTCTCGAGCTCGAACGGGCTGATGCGGTAGTCGGCGCTCTTGAACACGTCGTCGGCGCGGCCGATGTACCAGTAGTAGCCGTCGCCGTCGCGCGAGGCGACGTCCGAGGTGCGGTAGTAGGCGCCGCCGAGCAGCTCGCGGGTGCGCTCCGGGTTGTCAAGGTAGCCGGTCATCAGCCCGACCGGGCGCGGCTCGAGCTTGATCGCGACCTCGCCTTCTTCGGCCGGCTTGTCGTCGACGACGTCGAGCAGCTCGATGCGGAACCCGGGCAACGGCCGTCCCATCGAGCCGATTTTCACTGGCTGCCCCGGCGGGTTGCCGAGCTGCGCGGTGGTCTCGGTCTGGCCGTAGCCGTCGCGCACCGTGATGTTCCACGCCGCCTGCACGCGCTCGATCACCTCCGGGTTGAGCGGCTCGCCCGCGCTCGCGAGCTCGCGCAGCCTGACCGGCCAGGACTTGAGGTCCTCCAGGATCAGCATGCGCCACACGGTGGGCGGCGCGCACAGGGTCGTCACGCCGTAGCGCACCAGCGCGTCGAGCGTCTTCTTCGCGTCGAAGCGTGCCAAGTTGTACAGAAAGATCGTCGCGCCCGCGTTCCACGGCGCGAAGAAGCAGCTCCAGGCGTGCTTGGCCCAGCCCGGTGAGCTGATGTTGAAGTGCACGTCGCCTTCGCGCAGGCCGAGCCAGTACATGGTCGACAGGTGGCCGACCGGGTAGCTCTGGTGCGTATGCTGCACCATCTTCGGTTTCGCGGTGGTGCCCGAGGTGAAGTAAAGCAGGAAGGGATCGGCGGCGCGCGTTGCGCCGTCGGGCGCGAAGCTTGCGGAAGCGGAATCGGCCTGCCGATACGGCGTCCAGCCCGGCGCATCGCCGCCCACGAGGATGCGCGAGGTCTTGCCCGGCACGTCGGCGAACTTGGGGCTCGCGGCCGTGTCGGCGACCACGTGGCGGATGTTGCCGCGCTCGATGCGGTCGGCCAGGTCGGCCTGCGTGAGCTGGGTGGTGGCCGGGCTCACCACTGCGCCGAGCTTCATCGCCGCGAGCGTGAGCTCCCACAGCGGCACCACGTTCGGCAGCATGAGCAGCACGCAGTCGCCGCGCCGCACGCCGCTCGCGCGCAGGAAGTTGGCGACGCGACTGGAGCGCTCGCGCATCTCGTCGAAGCTGACCCGTTCCTCGCCGCCGTCCTCGCCCACCACCCACAGCGCGCAGCGCGAGTTGCCGCGCGCCATGACGTCAAAGTAGTCCAGCGCCCAGTTGAACTCGGACAGACTCGGCCAGCGAAAGCCCGCGTAGGCCGCGGCGTAGTCCTCGCGCTTGTGTATCAGGAAGTCGCGAGCTTGCAGGAAGCTTTCGGTCGAGTTCATTTTATCTTCCTCCCGGAGCGTCGATGATATTCGCCGCCGGGGTATTTACAAAGCCGCGCTCAGCTTCGCTTAAGACTTCCCCGTTAGGCTTGCGCGGGTTCGTCATCGAAACGGGAGTCGTCCCCTGAACAAGTCGCTTGCGGGCCGCGCCGCCTCGGCGCTGGCCGCGCTGCTCCTCGTGCTGCCGCTTGCCGCGCGCGCCGGCTCCGGCGGGCAGGTGCTGCGTGCCACGCTCGGCAACGGGCTGCGGGTGGTGATCGTGCGCAACACGCTCGCGCCGGTGGTCAGCACCGAGGTCAACTACCTGGTCGGCTCGAACGAGGCGCCGGCCGGTTTCCCCGGCATGGCGCACGCGCAGGAGCACATGATGTTCAGCGGCTCACCCGGGCTGTCGCAGGCGCAGCTGGCCGAGATCAGCGCCGGGATCGGCGGCGACTTCGACGCCGACACGCAGCAGACGGTGACGCAATACTTCTTCACCGTGCCGGCGCAGGACCTCGAGCTCGCGCTGCGCCTGGAGGCGATCCGCATGCGCGGTGTGCTCGACGCGCAGCCCGGCTGGGAGCGCGAGCGTCCGGCAATTGAGCAGGAAGTGGCGCAGGACCTGTCCAACCCGCAGTACCTGATGTACACCGACCTGCTGGGGGCCCTGTTCAAGGGCACGCCCTACGAGCACGACGCGCTCGGGACGCACGATTCGTTCCAGCGCACGACTGGCGCCATGCTGAAGCGCTTTCACGACGCCTGGTACGCGCCGAATAACGCCGTGCTGGTGGTCGTCGGCGACCTCGATCCGGGCAGGACGCTGGCGCGCATCAGGCGCCTGTTCGGCGCGATCCCGGCCAAGGCCGTGCCGGCGCGGCCCGAGATCCGCCTGCAGCCGGTCGCCGCGCAGTCGATGCGGCGCGACACCGATCTGCCCTACGGCCTGGCGGTGATCGCGTTCCGCATGCCGGGCTACCGCTCGCCGGATTTCGCCGCGGCCGACGTGCTGGCCGACGCACTGACGAGCGCGCGCGGCAAGCTCTACGGCCTGGTCCTCGACGGCAAAGCGCTGCGAACCGATTTCTCGCTCGATTTTCTGCCCGATTCGGGGCTGGGATTCGCGACCGCGGCGTTCCCGCGCGGCGCCGACGGCGATCAGCTTCTGGCGCAGATGCGCGAGGTGCTGGCCGGGATCGCCGCGCACGGCGTGCCCGCCGATCTGGTGGCGGCGGCAAAGCGCGGCGAGCGCGCGCAGGCCGAGTTCGCGAAGAACTCGATCCCCGGGCTGGCGCAGGCCTGGTCGCAGGCGCTGGCGATCGAAGGGCGCGACTCGCCCGAGCAGGATGTACGAGCGATCGAGCGCGTGACGCCCGCGCAGGTGGATCAGGCCGCGCGGCGCTATCTCGATCCCGGCCACGCGATCGAGATGGTGCTCAAGCCGCACGTGTCGGGCAAAGCGGTCTCCGCGCGAGGCTTCGGCGGCAAGGAATCGTTCGCGCCCGGGAAAGTCGATCATGTGGCACTGCCGGACTGGGCGCGGGGCACGGTCGAGCGCGTGTCGCTGCCGCGCTGGACGCTGCGCCCGGTCGGCATGCGGCTGCCGAACGGCATCCGTCTGATCGTGCAGCCGGAATCGATCAGCGACACCGTGAGCGTATACGGCCACATCCGCGGCCGCCCGGGGCTCGACGTTCCGCGCGGCCAGGAGGGCGTCGACGGCGTGCTGGCGCAACTGTTTTCCTACGGCAGCACTTCGCTCGACCAGGCGCGATTCCAGAAGGCGCTGGACGACATCGGGGCGAGCGAGTCCGCCGGGCGGGACTTCGAGCTCGACGTGCTGACGGGTGACCTGGATCGCGGCGTTGAGCTGCTGGCGCAGAACGAGCTCGAGCCCGCTTTGCCCGCGAAGGCCTTCGCGATCGTGCGCCGGCAGGCCGCGGCGGCGGTCGCGGGCGAGCTGCAAAGCCCCGGCTTCCTGATGCGCCAGGCGGCCAAGAGCGCGCTCTTCCCGACCCACGACCCCGAGCTGCGGCACGCCACGCCGCTGAGCATCGAGGCCCTGTCGCTCGAGCAGCTGCGCGCGTATTACCGGCGCGTGTTCCGGCCCGATCTGACCACCATCGTCGTGATCGGCAAGGTGACGCCGAGGCGCGCGCGGGAAGTGATCGAGAAATACTTCGGCGCCTGGCAGGCGCACGGGCCGAAGCCGCCGCTCGAGCTGCCGCAAGTGCCGCCGAGCCGGGCATCGGTGGCGGCGGTGCCCGACGACAGCCGGGTGCAGGACGAGGCGGTGCTGGCCGAGACGCTGGAGCTGAACCGCTTCGATCCCGACTACTACGCGCTGCAGCTCGGCAACCGGGTGCTCGACGGCGGCTTCTTTGCCAGCAGGCTGTACCGGGACCTGCGCAAGACGGCCGGTCTGGTCTATTACGTCAGCTCGAATTTTGAGATCGGGCGCACGCGGTCGGTGTACATGGTGCGCTATGCCTGCGACCCGGCGAACGTTTCAAGGGCGCGCGCGATCATCGTGCGCGACCTGCGCGCCATGCAGACCGAGCCGGTGGACTCGCGCGAGCTGCGCCAGGCGAAATCGCTCGCGCTGAACTCCATTCCGCTGTCTCAGGCGAGCGTGGACGCGGTGGCCGCCGGGCTGCTCGAGCGCGCGAGCCTCGGCCTGCGGCTGGACGAGCCGCGGCGCGCGGCGCGGCGCTACGCAAGCCTGAGCGCCGAGCAGGTGCGCGCCGCCTACGCCCGGTGGCTGCGCGCGGACGACCTGGCGCAGGTCACGCAGGGC
>DAHVFK010000154.1 GCA_027317055.1 Betaproteobacteria bacterium
GCGTACTGCGGCTGCCAGGGCTCGGGCACCGCGTCACCGAGCGGGTGGCGGATGACCGGCTTGATCGGCAGGCCGTATTTGTGCGCGAAGGCGTAGTCGCGCTCGTCGTGCGCCGGCACCGCCATCACCGCGCCTTCGCCGTAGCCCATCAGCACGTAGTTCGCGACCCAGACCGGAATTTTCTCGCCCGAGAGCGGGTGGGTGCAGCTAAGGCAGGTCGGCATGCCTTTCTTCTCGAGCTGCGCCAGGTCGGCCTCCATCACCGCGCCTTGTTTGCATTCCTCAACGAATTTTGCAAGCTGTGGATTCGACTTAGAAGCAAAAGCTGCGATGGGATGTTCGGCCGCCACGGCGCAGAAGGTGGCGCCCATCAGGGTGTCGGCGCGGGTGGTGAACACCCACAGCACGCGCTTTTCGCCTTCGAGCTCGTATTCGAACCCGACTCGCACGCCCTCCGAACGGCCGATCCAGTTCTTCTGCATCAGCTTGACCTGCTCGGGCCAGCCCGGCAGGCCGTCGAGCGCGGCGAGCAGTTCCTCGGCGTAGGCCGTGATGCGCAGGAAGTACATCGGGATCTCGCGCTTCTCAACCGGCGTGCCACAGCGCTCGCAGGCGCCGCCGATCACCTGCTCGTTGGCGAGCACGGTCTGGTCGACCGGGTCCCAGTTGACCACGCCGGTCTTCTTGTACGCGAGGCCCTTCCTGAACAGGCGCGTGAACAGCCACTGGTTCCACTTGTAGTAGTCCGGCCGGCAGGTCGCGAGCTCGCGCTCCCAGTCGAGCGCGAAGCCGAGGCTCTTCAACTGCTTCTTCATGTACGCGATGTTGTCGTAGGTCCACTTCGCGGGAGGAACCTTGTTCGCCATCGCGGCGTTTTCGGCCGGCAGCCCGAACGCGTCCCAGCCCATCGGCTGCAGCACATTCATGCCGCGCATGCGGTAGTGGCGGGTGAGAACGTCGCCGATGGTATAGTTCCTGACGTGCCCCATGTGCAGCTTTCCCGAGGGGTAGGGGAACATGGACAGGCAGTAGAACTTGGGCCGCGCGCGATCCTCGACGACGCGGAAAGAGCCGCGGCGCTCCCAGTAGTCCTGGGCCTCGCGTTCCACGCTCTGCGGATCGTAGCGTTCCTGCATTTTTGACTTTGTTGGCGGCAAGCGGCGAATTATAGCTTTTCGCCGCATCCGCCCTGCGCGGCGGCAAGTGGAAGCTGACGCTCGCCACCACGTTCACGCAGGGCGACGCGCTCGACCTCTACGCGCGCGTGCGCATCACCCAGCTGCCGTCGCGCACCGAGGCCGAGGCGCTCGCCGGCAGGCTGCGCGGCAAGCTGGGCGTGGCCGAGCCGAAGGTCTCGATGTAGCGCGGCTTATAATGCGCGTGCTTTGTCGCTGCGTCTCGAACATCTCAATCCCGAACAGCTCGCGGCGGTTACGCTCGGCGACGAGCACGCGCTGATCCTGGCCGGCGCGGGCAGCGGCAAGACGCGCGTGCTGACCACGCGCATCGCCTGGCTGATCAAGAACGCGCGCGTGACCCCGGGCGGCGTGCTCGCGGTCACCTTCACCAACAAGGCCGCGCGCGAGATGCTCACGCGCCTTGGCGCGATGCTGCCGGTGAACCCGCGCGGAATGTGGATCGGAACCTTCCACGGCTTGTGCAACCGCATGTTGCGCGCGCACCACCGCGACGCGGGCCTGCCGCAGACGTTCCAGATCCTCGACTCGCAGGACCAGCTCGGCGCGGTCAAGCGGCTGGTGAAGGCGCTCGACGCGGACGAGCACCGCTTCCCGCCGCGCGAGGTGCAGTATTTCATCAACGCGAGGAAGGAAGAAGGCTTGCGCGCGCGCGACGTTGCCTTGACGGACGAGACCACGCGCCGCTTCGCCGACCTGTACGCGGCCTACGACGAGCAGTGCCAGCGCGAGGGCGTGGTGGATTTCGCCGAGCTGCTGCTGCGCAGCTACGAGCTGCTGGCGAGAAACGAGCTGCTGCGCGAGCACTACCAGGCGCGCTTTCGCCACATCCTGGTGGACGAGTTTCAGGACACCAACAAGCTGCAGTACCGCTGGCTCAAGCTGCTCGCCGGGCGCCAGGCCGCGGTGTTCGCGGTCGGCGACGACGACCAGTCGATCTACGCCTTCCGCGGCGCCAACGTCGGCAACATGGCCGACTTTGAGCGCGACTTCAGGGTGCAGAAGGTGATCCGCCTGGAGCAGAACTACCGCTCGCACGGAAACATTCTCGACGCGGCCAACGCGCTGATCGCGAACAACCGCAAACGGCTGGGCAAGAACCTGTGGACCGCCGCGGGCGAAGGCGAGCCGCTGCGCGTGTTCGAGGCCGAGACCGACGCGCTCGAGGCGCGCTGGATCGTCGAGGAGGTGCAGGCGCTGGTCGCCGACGGCGCGCGGCGCGCGGACCTGGCGGTGCTCTATCGTTCCAACGCGCAGTCGCGGGTGCTCGAGCACGCGCTGTTCTCGGCCGGCATTGCCTATCGGGTTTACGGCGGCTTGCGCTTTTTCGAGCGCGCCGAGGTGAAGCACGCGCTCGCTTACCTGCGCCTGGTCGCTTCGAGCGACGACGACAATGCCTTCCTGCGGGTGTTCAACTTCCCGCCGCGCGGCCTCGGCGCGCGCACGCTCGAGCAGATCCAGGATGCGGCGAAGAAGAACGGGACGTCGCTATTCGCCGCGATCGAAGGCAAGGCGGGCGCCTTCCGCGCGCTGATCGAGGACCTGCGGCGCGAAACCGCCGAGCTGCCGTTGCCCGAGGCGATCGAGCACGTGGTGGCGCGCAGCGGCCTGATCGAGCACTACAAGAACGAGCGCGACGGCGCCGACCGGATCGAGAACCTCGAGGAGCTGGTGAACGCGGCCGCCGCGTTCTCGGAGGAGGAGCGCGCGGTCGAGTCGGCCGAGGAAACCGACCCGCTGACCGCCTTTCTCACCCATGCCGCGCTCGAGGCGGGCGAGCACCAGGCGGGCGAGGGACAGGACGCGCTGCAGATGATGACGGTGCACTCGGCCAAGGGACTGGAGTTCGAGGCGGTGTTCCTGACCGGATTGGAAGAGGGCCTCTTTCCGCATGAGCAGAGCGTGGCGGAAAGGGACGGCCTGGAGGAGGAGCGGCGCCTGGCCTACGTCGCGATCACGCGCGCGAGGAAACGCCTTTACCTGTCGTTCGCGCAGACCCGCATGCTGCACGGGCAGACGCGCTACAGCCTGCCCTCGCGCTTCCTGGACGAGATTCCCGAAGGCCTGATGAAGTGGCTTACGCCGCGCTTCGCCGCCCAGCGCGCGCGCCAGGCGCTCGCCTCGGTGTCGCAGGCCTGGCTCACGCCGCGCAAGAAGGCGCCCGGGTTCGCGAGCCCCGCCGCGGCGGGGGGCTTTCGCGTGGGGCAGAACGTGCAGCACCCCAAATTCGGCTTCGGCGTCATCGTCGACGCCGAAGGCCAGGGCAACGATGCGCGAGTGCAGGTGAACTTCGGCGGTCAGGGGGTCAAGTGGCTCGCGGTCGCGGTGGCCAAGCTGCAGGCCGCATAACGCAACGCGTACGCAAGGAAGAGATCATGGAGATGAGCAGGATCGGCGTGGTCGGCGCGGGCACCATGGGCAACGGCATCAGCCAGGCCCTGGCGGTGGCCGGGATCGACGTAGTGATGAGCGACGTCGCGCAGGCGCAGCTCGAGCGCGCCACGGCGGCGATCTCGGGCAGCCTCGAGCGCCTGGTGAAGAAGGACAGGATGAGCGGCGAGCAAAAGGGCGCCGCGCTCGCGCGCATACGCACCACGACCGACCTCGGCGCGCTCAAGGACTGCGCCCTGGTGATCGAGGCGGCGACCGAAAACCTGCCGCTCAAGCTCAAGATCTTCGCCCAGCTCGACGAGCTCGCGCCGGCGGGCGCCGTGATCGCCTCGAACACCTCGTCGATCTCGATCACGCGCCTGGCGGCCGCGACCAAGCGTCCCGCCAAGGTGATCGGGATGCACTTCTTCAACCCGGTGCCGGTGATGGCGCTGGTCGAGCTGATCCGCGGCCTGCAAACCTCGGATGAGACCTACGCCGCGGTCGAGGCGCTGACGAAGAGAATCGGCAAGGCGCCGGTGCAGGTGCGAAACAGCCCCGGCTTCGTGGTCAACCGGATGCTCTGCCCGATGATCAACGAGGCGATCTTCGCCCTGGCCGAGGGCCTGGCCACCGCGGAGCAGATCGACCAGGCGATGAAGCTGGGCGCCAACCACCCGATCGGCCCGCTCGCCTTGTGCGACCTGGTCGGCCTGGACGTCGAGCTCGCGGTGATGCAGGTGCTGTTCGAGGGCTTCAAGGACCCGAAGTACCGCCCCGCCCCGCTGCTGGTGGAGATGGTCGAGGCGGGTTACCTGGGCAGAAAGACCGGACGCGGTTTCTTCACCTACGACTGACACGACATATGCCTCGCGCCGGATTACTCGCCACTTTCGCCTTTGCGTTGCTTTGCCTTTCCCGCACCGTCGCCGGAGCGGAGCCGCTGCCGAAACAAATCGAGATGGCAGTGCGCGCGGGCGCAAAGGTGGTCACCACCTTTTCCGCCGCTTCGCAGCTTAAGGGCTGGGTGCTGTCGCGCGACGGGCAGTACACGATGGTGTATTCGACCGCAGACGGCAAGACGCTGTTGGTCGGAGAACTGATCGACGAATCCGGTAAAAGTCTCGGCGAGCAGTACCTCGCCAAGTACGTACCGCGGCCGGATCCGGCGGCGCTGTTCGACGAGCTCGAGCGCTCGAGATACATCGCGGAAGGCAGCCTGAAGTCACCCAAGTCGGTTGTGTACGTGCTGTTCGACCCGAATTGCCCGTTCTGCCATCTGGCATGGAAGGCGTTCCAGCCCTACGAACGCGTCGGGCTTCAGGTGCGCTGGATCCCGGTCGCCTACCTGATGGAAACGTCCACCGGCAAGGCCGCCGCGATCATCGAGGCGAAAGATCCGCGCGCTGCGTTGCGGGAGAACGAGGAAGAATACGATCTCCAGCGCCACCAGGGGGGAATCCGGGAACTGTCCCAGCCGAGCGCGAACGCGCTGCGCCAGCTGCAAGTCAACGGCGACTTGATGCACAAGCTCGGCGCGAGCGGCACCCCCGCATTGATCTGGAAGGACTCTCAAGGCGAAGTGCACGTGAAAGTCGGCCTGCCGCGCCTGTCGGCGCTTCCCTCCATCACGGGATTGCCCGAGCAAGCCGAGGACGACCCGGCGTTGGCCAGGTTCCGCTGACTCGGTATCATCCCGCTGTACATCGTCGGACCGAGGAGGCTCGCATGCCGCTGAGTGCCATGCAGATCGACCAGTACCGCCGCGACGGCTATGTCTGCCCGGTGCCGGTGATGCCGGCGGACGAGGCGGCGGAGCTGCGGCGCAGGCTCGAGGCTTTCGAGGCCACGCAGGGCGGCAGGCTCGAGCCCGGCCAGCGCAGCCGCGGGTTCCTGCTGTTCAAGTGGCTCGACGACCTGATCCGCGATCCGCGCGTGCTCGACCCGATCGAGCAGCTGATCGGCCCCGACATCCTGTGCTGGAGCACCATCTTCTGGATCAAGGACGCGGGCTCGAGGAGCTTCGTCTCCTGGCACCAGGACAACACCTACTGGGGCCTGTCGAGCCGCAACGTGGTGACGGCGTGGTTCGCCATTTCGGCGGCGAGCGTCGAGGCCGGCTGCATGAAGGTAATGCCCGGTACGCACACCGGGGCGACGCTCGCGCACGAGGACACTTACGACGCGGACAACATGCTCACGCGCGGGCAGGCGATCCCCGGCCTGGACGAGGCGCGCGCCGCCAGCATGCCGCTGGGCGCGGGCGAGATGTCGCTGCACAACTACTGCCTCGCGCACGGCTCGGGCCCGAACCTCTCGCCCGACCGCCGGATCGGCGTGTCGATGCATTTCATGCCGCCCGACACCAGGCAGGTGGTCGGCGCCTGGGACTGCGCCGCGCTGGTGCGCGGGACCGACCGTTTCGGCCATTTCGCGCACGCGCCGGTGCCGGCGCGCGACTTCGACCCGCAGGCGGTGGCGTTCCACGCCCGCGCCGCGAGCGCGATGCGGGAGGTGCTCTACGCCGGGGCCGCGCGCAAGCTTCAGCGGCTCTGATTACGAAAGGCGCGTACAGCGAGCGCGCCGCCGCGATTGCAAGCGCGAGCCACGTCCACGAACGGCACGTAATCGCCGACCCAGGCTGGACGTTTGGCAGTGGTTTGTTGCATTCGAGGTCCCTGTTCTCTTCGAGAATCTTCCCTGCCTCAGGCCTGATTGAGCCGCTTCCACGCCGGCGGGAGAGCTACGAGCGTGATCCGCCACACCGGTGTCTGACTTAACTTCGATCAAGCTCCGGCGCTCCTGGGACAACCCTTGAATTGCGATGGTTTTCCTCTCACAATATTCAAGTCACCGCCGTTCCGGTCGTGAAGGAGCGCTAACGTGCGCGAGCATCATCTTCCAGGAGTCGACATGCGCGATACCGAGCAGCTGTCCCCTTGGTGGTGGCGTGCGGTAGCCGTGACGTTCGTTATCGGCTTCGGCGTTCTCATCCTGCTCACATTCAAGGCGTACCAGAACGCGCCGCCGATTCCGGAACGCGCCGTCGACCCGGCGGGCGCGACGGTATTCACCGGGGACGACGTGCGCCGCGGCCAGGACGTGTTCCTGAAGTACGGGCTGATGGACAACGGGACCATCTGGGGCCACGGCGGCTACCTGGGGCCCGACTTCGGCGCCACCGTGCTGCACCGCTGGGCGCTCGATCTTGCCGCTCGCCGCGCACAGGCGCGCTACGGGCGGGACTACGCCGCGCTGACGGACACCGAGCGCGCCGCGGTGCGCGGCGAGGTGGCCGAGCTTCTCAAGCAGAACCGCTACGACCCGAAGACCGGCACGCTGACGCTGCTTCCCGCCGGTGCGGAAACGTTTCGTGCCGAGGTGTCTCGCTGGAAGGACTACTTCGCCGATCCGAGGGAGAACGGGGGCCTGCCGGCCGGGCTGGTTTCCGATCCCGTGGAGCTGCACGAGCTGACCGCCTTCTTCACCTGGGCGGCCTGGAGCTCGGTGGCCGAGCGGCCGGGCAGCCATCATTCATATACCAACAACTTTCCCTACGATCCGCTCGCCGGAAACCACGCGACCAGCGGCGCGCTGCTGTGGACCGCGATCAGCCTGATCTTCCTGCTCGGCGGGACGGCGCTCGTTCTGCTCGCATTCGGCAAGTTTGACTATCTGGGCTGGCACGGCGCCCCGACGGCGCGCGAGGCCTGGCGCCTGAGCAACTCGCAGAAGGCGACCCTGAAGTACATGGCGGTCGCGGCGGCCCTCTTCCTCGCGCAGGTGTTCTTCGGCGCGGGCGTCGCGCACTACCGCGCGGATCCGGGCACCTTCTACGGTATCGACCGGTCGGGGATTCTGCCCAGCAACCTTCTGCGCACCTGGCACCTGCAGTCGGCGATCTTCTGGATCGCGACCTCCTACGTCGCAGGCGCGCTGTTCGTG
>DAHVFK010000155.1 GCA_027317055.1 Betaproteobacteria bacterium
GCCGATGGTTACCTGCACGTTCGCCATAAAGTAGTCGCTGCCTACCGCAAGGGCCCCGTCCGCGGCGGTCGCGTCAGCCGGGAGCCGGTTGGTGAAGTCCGAAACCGTCCCGTAGGTTACTCGCTCGCGCCGGCCAACGAGCGCGCGCGCGCTGTCCAGGTCCAGTCCGTCCACGACCGCCGCCAGCACCTCCGCCGGCGCGGTGTTGACGTTTACCGCGGTGGCCTGCGGCAGCGCGGTCACGAACGGCGTCAGGCGTGCGCGCACCGCATCGTCGAAACCGCGCACCAGCGCGAGCTCCGCGACGTCGGTCAGCGGCTGGTTGGCGGCGCGGTAGGGCGGCTGCAGCGATAGATAGTACGAGTCCTCGGCGCCGCCGCCGCCCGGCTGCGGCACGTTGTCCGCGTCGATCCAGTCCGCGAGCGAGTCGGCAAGCGCATCCGGCAGGCCGAGGATCGCGAGCAGCTTCCGGAAGCGCGCCAGCTGCGACAGATTGACCTTGCCGCCGATCACGACGTTGTTCAGGTTGAACAGGCCCTGCTGGTCGGTGATATGGCCCGCGAGCTCGCCGTTCTCGATCGGCAGCGGCGGCAGGCTGAGCGCCCAGGGCTCGCTCAGCGTGTCGACATTCCCCAGGCGCCGATCGTCGCTCAGCACCGCGCGCGCCCAGTCCACCCCGGCGCCGACCAGCGCCTGCGCCTGGACGTGATCGCCGGTCAGCTCGACCTGTCTCGACCAGGTGCTTTGCGAGACCATGATCGCCGAGGCGGCAAGCGCCGCGAGCGCCACCACGCTCATCGCGAGCACGATCGCGACCCCGCGCTGGGCGGCCTTCATGCGGCGAGCGCGAACACGCGCACCAGTTCCTCGCCCGAGGCGAGCGTGACCCGCACCCGCACCGCGCGCGGATCCATCGTGCTGCCGGACGACTCCGGCCAGGCGCTCACCCATGCCAGACTGGCGTCGAGGTAGTCGATTTCGAATTTGGTCACCCCGCTCAGTACCGGATAGCGTACCGGCTGCACGCCCGGCGCGACGTCGAGCCCCGGCCATACCCAGAGCTCGATCTCGCCGCGCTCGTTCAGCCGGTAGCCGAGGCGCCGCGGCGAATCGACGCTGCCGGGCGAAGCGAATCGGCTGAATTCGAGCAGCGGCCCGGTCGAGGCGCCGGCCTGCCCGACCCAGGCCGGGGCGATGCCCGAGGCTTCCCGCACCGGGCGCGGCGCGGCAAGCTCGATGTCGCGCTCGAAACGGGCGAAGAACGCGGCGACGCGGCGCCACTTGTCGGCTTCGCCCCCGACGTGCTCGCGCGCGTCGAGCACCGCGCCGAGGCCCCGGTAGGACATCAGCGCGAGCAGCGAAAGCACGAGCAGCGCGGCGAGCAACTCGACCAGGGTGAAGCCGCGATGCGGTCGGCGTGAACTCATTGCGATCCCGGCGGCGGGTTGACGACGAAACCGGCAAGGTGGGCGAGCGTTCGCGCGTCCCCGCCCGCCGCCGAGACGAAGATATCCAGCCGCCGGAAGGACGGGTTCGGCGTCGCCACCACCTCTTCGCGCCAGGCGAACGCGGCACCTCCCTCGCTCGCGGCGCCGTGCTGGATGCCGAGCGGCAGCCAGTCGCCGCGGGCACGATGTTCGGCGAGCCGGTTTTGCGCCACCCAGCCCGCGAGCAGCCGCTCGCGCAGCTCGCCGGCCGCAGCGGTGCCCTGTCCTGCCGCTCGCAGCGCCGCCAGCAGCGCGATCGCGATCACCGCCAAGGCGACCAGCACCTCGACCAGGGTGAATCCCGCCGGCTTAGCGCGGCGCGGCTTCGCCATCGGCGGCTTGCGTTCCGGACCGGACCCGCAGGATGCCGACCGGCGATGCGGCCAGCGTATCGCGTGCCGCGCCGAGCGCCATGTCGAGCGTGAAGGCGGGCGTAAAGTCACCGGGCGCGAACACCAGACGCATATCGCCGCGCACCGGCATCGTTTCGATGCGCAGGTTCGAGATCGAAATTCCATCCGGCAGTGTACGTGCGCGCAGCGGATCGCCGGCGCCGATTTCCGCCCAGGCGCCGTCGTCCGAGATGCGCCAGAATCGGTAGCCCGCCCCGTCGGAGGTCCAGCCTATCGAGCGTCCGGTGAGGCGCGACTGCGCCGCGGCAAGATCGAACAGTTGCGCCAGCCGCTCGGCCTCCACCCGCAGCCGCGCGCGGTCGTCGGGGCGCACGATCGCGGCCACCAGGCCGATGAACAGCCCCATGATCGACATGACGACGAGCAGCTCGATCAGGGTGAAGCCGCGTCGGCGCTCGTTGCGCGCAAAGCCGCGGCGACTACAGATCCCAGGAACCGATGTCCGCATCGTTTCCTTCGCCGCCCGGCGCGCCGTCGGCGCCGAAGCTGAACACGTCGATATCGCCGTGCAGCCCTGGATTGAGATACTGGTAGGGATTGCCCCAGGGATCCTTCGGCAGGCGCTCGATGTACCCGCCCGCCTTCCAGTTCGGCGCAAGCGGCGCAGTCGTCGGCCGCGTGACCAGCGCCTGCAGCCCCTGTTCCGTGCTCGGGTAGCGCTGATTGTCCAGGCGATAGAGCTTGAGCGCTTGCATCAGGCTGGCGATGTCCTGCTTGGCCGCGATCCGGCGCGCCTCCTCGGGTCGGCCGATGATCTTCGGCACCACCAGCGCAGCGAGGATGCCGAGGATCACCACCACCACCATCACCTCGAGCAGCATGAAACCCCGCCGCCTGCGAGCCGCTGCCAGCACCGACAAGCCCAATTAATCCTCCTTCGCCACCCCCAAAAGGGCCTCATTGCATTATATATAATGCCTTAGACGCATATAATGCCTTAGATTCTAGAACCCGCGGCCGGCTCGCCATGTCCTCGGGCGAGCGCACCCAAGTGAGGCCACCCATCTCGCTCGACAGATCGAGTCTCGCACAATCAGCCGCCGTGTCGATGGTGACGCTCGCCGCGCTGGCGCTGCTCGGACTGGTGCTCGCGTATTGGACCTGGGTCTGGCTCGCGCCGCGGCCCGAGCCGCGCGCGCTGCCGCTCGAAGGGCAGAAGCCGCTCCTCGAGCCCGCCTATCGGCTTTTCGGGGGCGCGCGACGCGGCGCGGATGAGGCGGTACCCACGGCAATCGCGGCCGAGTTGCTCGGCGTCGCCGCCGCTTCGGCTGGCAAGCCTGGCTACGCGGTGCTGCGGCTCGAGGCGAAGCGCATCGTCTCGGTGCGTGAGGGCGAAGAAATCGAGCCGGGCGTAAGACTCGTGGCAGTGCACGCCCACGACGTGGTGCTCGAGCGGCGCGGTGCACGCGAAACGCTCGCCTTTCCGCACAAGGCAAAAACCAAATGACGCTGCGCCATCGTTTGTGCGCGTGGCTGCTGTCATTTGCGATGGCGCTCGCGATCGGACGGACCTGGGCCGCGGGCGAGGACATGGTCACGCTGAATTTTGTCAACGCGGACATCGAGGGCGTGGTCAAGGTGATCGGCAAGATCACCGGCCGGAACTTCGTGCTCGACCCGCGGGTCAAGGGCACGGTCAACATCATTTCCTCGCAACCGATCGCGAGGCCGGTCGTGTACGACGTGTTTCTTGCTGCAATGCGCCTCCAGGGCTTCGCGGCGGTCGAGGAGAACAACATCGTCAAGATCGTTCCCGCGGCCGAGGCAAAGTTCGAGCCGGGGCGCTCACATGCGCCGAACGACCGGGTGGAAACGCGCGTCTACACGCTCAAGTACGTATCGGCCATGCAGCTCGTTCCGGTGCTGCGCCCGCTCATTGCGCCTTACAACGCGATCGCCGCGTATGGAGGAAGCAACACGCTGGTGATCACCGACTACGCGAGCAATCTGGGCCGCGTGGCCAGAATCGTCGCGGCCATCGACAAGCCGAAGGGCAACGAGCCGGTCATCATTCCGCTGCACTACGCGTCGGCGATAGATGCCGCCCAGATACTGGGCCGCCTGTTCGCGGATGCGCCGCAGCAAGGCGCCGCGCCCGGCCTGGACCAGCCGATGACGCTGGTCGCGGACCCGCGCTCGAACACGCTGATCGCGCGCTCGGACGACGCGCAAAAGCTCGCCCGGCTGCGCGGGCTGGTCGCCGTGCTCGACGCACCCACCAGCGCCGCCGGGAACATTCACGTCGTCTACCTGAAAAACGCCGAAGCCGTGAGCGTTGCCCGCACGCTGCGCGCAATCTACATGGGGGATTCCGGGTCGAGCGCGACGTCCCCGCGACGCGAGTCCGCACCTGTCGCGACGCCGCCGGCCAACCAGGGCGGGAATTCGCCGATGAGCGTGTCGTTCAACTCCCCCTCTGCTTCGCCGGAAGTGGCGCCCGTGCCCGGCATCATCCAGGCCGATGCGGCGACCAATTCGGTCATCATCAACGCGCCGGATGCGATCTACAACAACCTGCGCGCGGCCATCGACAAGCTCGACGTGCGCCGGGAGCAGGTCTACGTCGAGGCCATGATCGCCGAAATCACCTCCGACAAGGCGGCGGAGTTCGGCATTCAGTGGCAGAACCTGAGCGCCGCGGGCGCGACCGATTCCACGGCGCGCGGCTTCGGCGGCACGAATTTCGGCGGCAGCGGACAGAACATACTCGGCATCTCGCAGAACCCGGCCCTGGCGGGACAGGGGCTGAACGTCGGTGTCATGCGCGGCCACGTCACGATCCCCGGGGTCGGTGAGGTGCTCAACCTGGGCATGCTGGTGAGAGCCCTGGAGACCGACAGCAACGTCAACATTCTGTCCACGCCGACGCTGCTGACGCTGGACAACGAGGAAGCGAAGATCGTCATCGGCCAGAACGTGCCGTTCATCACCGGCCAGTATGCGCTCAGCGGCGCGGCCACCACGCCGACGCCGTTCCAGACCATCGAGCGGCGCGACGTCGGCCTGACGCTCAGGATCAAGCCGCAAATATCGCAAGGCGGCACGGTGCGCCTGCAGATCTACGAGGAAGTGTCGAGCATCGACCCCAGCAGCGTAAACAATCCGGCCGGGCTGATCACCAAGAAGCGTGCGCTCGAGTCGACGGTCCTGGTGAACGACGGGCAGATCGTCGTCATTGGCGGGCTGCTCGAGGACTCGGTCACCGACGGCCAGCAGAAAGTGCCGCTGCTCGGCGACGTCCCGGTGCTCGGCGGGCTGTTTCGTTACAACACGCGCGAGCATGCCAAGACCAACCTGATGCTGTTCCTGCGCCCGGTCGTGCTGCGCAATGCGCAGAGCGCGGATTCGATCGCAGGCGAACGCTACAGCTACATCCTTGGCGAGCAGCGCAAGTCGGCTCCGGCTTCCAGCGTCATGCTGCCGGACATGGAACCCCCCACGCTGCCGCCTTACTCGCTATGGAACCTTCCGCGCTGATTCGCCCGGCGGGCGCGGTGCCCTACGCCTTCGCCCGGACGAACGGTGTCGCCGTCACGCAGCTCGGGACCGAGGCGGCGGAGGTCGCGGTGCGCGAAGGCGCCCGCCCGGGCGCGCTCGCCGAGCTGCGCCGCGCGCTCGGCGTTCCGCTGCGAGCGCGCCAGGTCGGCGTGGACGAATTCGACAAGCTCCTCGCCGCGCTATACGGCGGCGCCGACAACAGCGCGGCGACCCTCGCCGGGGATCTCGCCCAGGACCTTGACCTGTCCCGGCTGCTGCAGGAAATCCCCAAAATCGAGGATCTGCTGGAAAGCCAGGACGACGCGCCGGTCATTCGCCTGATCAATGCGCTGCTGACCCAGGCGCTGCGCGAGGGCGCCTCCGACATCCATATCGAGCCCTTCGAGACGCGCTCGCTGGTGCGCCTGCGCATCGACGGCACGCTGCGCGACCTGATCGAGCCTGCGCGGGCGCTGCACGCGGCGATCGTCTCGCGGGTCAAGATCATGGCGCAGCTCGACATCGCCGAAAAGCGCCTGCCGCAGGACGGCCGGATCACGCTGCGCGTCGCGGGTCGCCCGGTCGACGTCCGGGTGTCGACCATCCCCACCGGCCACGGGGAGCGGGTGGTGCTGCGGCTGCTCGACAAGCAGGCCGGGCGGCTCGACCTTACCCACCTGGGGATGGACGATGGCACCCTGGCGCAGATGGACGGCCTGGTACGCCAGCCGCACGGCATCGTGCTGGTAACGGGGCCGACCGGCTCGGGCAAGACCACGACCCTTTATGCCGCGCTGGGGCGACTGGACGCTGCCGGGCAGAACATCATGACCGTCGAGGATCCGATCGAGTACGACCTGGACGGCATCAGCCAGACCCAGGTCAACCCCCGCATCGACATGAGCTTCGCGCGTGCGCTGCGCACCATCCTGCGCCAGGACCCCGACGTGGTGATGATCGGCGAGATCCGCGACCTCGAGACCGCCCAGATCGCGGTGCAGGCGAGCCTCACGGGGCACCTGGTGTTTGCCACGCTGCACACCAACGACGCGGTAAGCGCGGTCAACCGCCTGGTCGACATGGGGGTGGAGCCGTTCCTGCTCGCCTCGAGCCTGATCGGCGTGCTGGCCCAGAGGCTGGTGCGGCGCCTGTGCCCGCAGTGCCGCAAGCCTTTCGTGAGCAACGGCGCCACGCTCTATGCGGCGCAGGGTTGCGCGGCGTGCAACCACTCGGGCTACCACGGCCGCACCGGAATCTACGAGATGCTGCTGGTCGACGACGAGTTGCGCCGGCTGGTTCACGACCGCGCCTCCGAGCAGCAGCTGCGCGACCGCGCGCTCGCGCATGGCATGCGTTCGCTGCGGGACGACGGCTTGCGCTGGGTGCGTCAGGGCGTCACCAGCCTGGAGGAAATCGTGCGCGTGACGCGCGACTAGGGGCGAGACCCGCTTGGAGGCATTTCAGTACGAGGCGCTCGATGCGGCCGGGAGGACGGTATCCGGCGTGCTCCAGGCGGACAACCCGCGCCAGGCGCGCGCCCAGCTGCGTGCGCAGGGGCTTCTTCCCTCGGCCGTGCGGGCGCTGCGCGCGGAGGACCGCGAGCGCCAGGCCTGGGCGCGCGGCATCTCCGCGGCCGAGCTGAGCCTGCTGACCCGGCAGCTGGCGACGCTGCTCGAATCCGGGCTGACCGTCGAACAGGCGCTGTCCGCACTGTCCGAAGAAGCCTCCGAGACCAAGACCCGCGACGTGCTGGCCGGGGTGAAGGCCGAGATCAGCGCCGGACTTCCCCTTGCCAAGGCGATGGGCGCCTACGGCCGCAGCTTTCCCGAGTTTTACTGCGCGCTGATCCACGGCGGCGAGGAATCCGGCGCCCTGCCCTCGGTCATGCAACGCCTGGCCGACTACCTGGACGCGCGCCAGGCCCTGAAGCAGAAGATCAGCCTGGCGCTGCTTTACCCGGCGCTGCTCACCACGGTGGCGACACTGATCGTCATCGGGCTGCTCACCTACGTGGTGCCGCAGGTGGTGCAGGTATTCGAGCAGTCGCGCCAGAGCCTGCCGCTGCTGACGCGCGCGCTGA
>DAHVFK010000156.1 GCA_027317055.1 Betaproteobacteria bacterium
GGTGGACGCGGAGCGCAGCCGCAACCAGATCACGCT
Source organism: Betaproteobacteria bacterium (assembly GCA_027317055.1). Classification (GTDB taxonomy): domain Bacteria; phylum Pseudomonadota; class Gammaproteobacteria; order Burkholderiales; family SG8-39; genus DAHVFK01. The sequence continues at coordinate 37 of DAHVFK010000156.1, forward strand.
TTCAGGCGAACGGCTGATTCAGGCGCGCGCCGACCTTGCGGCCCTGCTGCAACTGCCACCCGGGAGCCTGCCTCAGGCGGACGGCACTCTCGAAGCGAAACCCGTCCCGTACAGCTTCGAATCCGTCCTGTCGAGCGCAGCCGACCAGCCGCGGCTGCGGGCGCTTGAGCTGCGGGAACAGGCCGCGCGCAACGTGCTGTCGCTGGAGCGCGCTTCCGCCTATCCCGATGTGACGATCGCCCTGGGTACGGGCCAGGAGGGGCCCGGCGGATCGAGAGAGCGTATCGCGATGCTGTCGGTTTCAGTCCCCTTGCCCTTGTTCAATCGCAACGCGGCCGGAATCGGCCGGGCGACCTCGGAGCTGACACAAATCCAGATCAAGCGGCAAGCCGCGGTGCGTGACGTGCAGGCGCAGGTGCGCGCGTTGTGGCAGCGGCTGGACAGCCTGCATGGCAGGCTCGTGCGGCTGTCGAGCTCGGTCGTTCCCCGACTCGACGAAAACCAGCGCCTGTCCGCGCAGTCTTATCGGGCCGGCGAGATCGGCCTGCTGCAGCTTCTTCTGGTCAATCGCCAGCTCCTCGACGCTCGCCGCGATTATCTGGACGCCGTCACCGAGTACGTCCAGACCCGGATCGAGCTCGAGCGCACGGCAGGCCTGACCGGCGCAGCCGGCGCGAATTGATCTCCACGCCGAATACGCACCCGAATCAAAGACCCCATGGAGCACCGGAAGATGAGCTATTCCATTTTCAATCGGAGATTCCTGCTATGGCTCGCCGCGGCCGCCACGATGAATCTCGCCGGCTGCGGCGAAACCGCGCCGGTCGCCACGCAATCACCTGCACGTGCCACGCCAGCTCCGCGATCCGCCGACGAGGCCGGCGCACCGCTGAAGGTCCCGGCCGAAGAAGCCGCGACGGCCGGCATTAAAGTCGCCGTCATCCGGCCGCAGGAGATCCGCGAACGCATTTCCGTCACCGCGACGATCCAGGCGAACCAGGACCGGCTGGCCCGCATCGCTCCGCGGGTTGCGGGAAAGATCGTGGCGGTGGGCGCGAAGCTTGGAGACCGCGTGCGCACAGGCCAATCGCTTGCGCAACTTGACAGCATCGAGGTCGGCGCAGCGCGGTCTTCCTACGCGCAGGCGCGAAGCGATCTTGACCTCGCGCGAGCGAACCTCGCACGCGCCGAGAAGCTGTTCGCCGACCAAATCATCCCGCAGAAGGATTACTTGCGCAGCCGCGCGGAATTCCAGAAGGCCGAAGCGATTTCGCGCGCGGCGGACGAGAAGCTGCGGATACTGGGCGTGGCCGCGCACGCGCACCGCGCCGGAGACAGTGCATCCGTGTTTTCCGTTACTGCGCCCTTCCCGGGAACGGTCACCGCGAAGGACGCGGTGCTGGGCGAACTGGCGCGGCCCGACAAGCCGCTGTTTACGGTCGCCGATCTGTCCACGGTCTGGATCGAAACAAATCTGTTCGAGAAGGACCTTTCGAGCGTGCGACTCGGCGCGGAGGCGCTGATCACGGTTGCGGCCTATCCGGGCGAATCGTTTCAGGGCAAGGTCACCTACATCAGCAGCACGATGGACAAGGAAACCCGCACGATCAGGGCGCGCATCGAAGTGCCGAATTTCGAAGAGCGCCTCAGGCTTGAGATGTTCGCGACGGCGGAGATTCTCACGCCGGAAATCCGCAGCGCCATGCTCGTACCCAGCGACGCGATCGTACTGATTCAGGGCCAGCCTACGGTGTTCGTCGAAGCGGAGGGCGGCTACCTGCCGCGGGCGGTGGAACCCGGCCAGACGTTGCGTAGCGGCACCGCCCTGAAAGCCGGCGTCAATCCGGGAGAACGGGTGGTGGTCGGCGGCGCCTACGCGCTCAAGGCAAGGCTCCTGAAGTCGCAGATCGGCGACGCTCACTGAAAGGGTACAACGTGCTAAGCCATATTGTCGATGCCTGTCTGCGTTTCAAGGTACTGGTGCTGGTTTCCGCGCTACTGGTCGTGTTTTTCGGCGTGAAGGCCTGGCGCGAAGTGCCGGTTGACGCGTTTCCCGATGTAACCCCGGTCCAGGTAAACGTATATACGGAATCCCCGGGCCTCGCTGCCGAGGACGTGGAAAAACTGCTGACCTTTCCGGTAGAAACTTCGCTCGCCGGCCTCTACGGCGTGGAGGCCGTCCGCTCCGTTTCAGTGTTCGGATTGTCCTACGTCAGCGTCTACTTCAGGGACGACGTGGACATCTACTTCGCACGCCGATTGGTAGGCGAGAAGCTGCTCGAAGCCAAGCAGCGCATTCCGCAGGGCTACGGCGAACCGGTGCTGGGGCCGAACATTTCCGGCCTCGGACAGGTGTTCTGGTACACGATCGAAAGCGCCGACCGGAAGCTGTCCAACATGGAGCTGCGCACTCTGCAGGACTGGACCGTTCGCCTGGTGCTGCGCACCGTGCCGGGGGTAGACGACGTGACCTCGTGGGGCGGACACGAAAAGCAGTATCAGGTCCTGATAAACCCCGAAAGGCTGATCAAGTACGGTCTGACGTTCAAAGCCGTCATGGAGGCGATCACCGCCAACAACCAGCAGGTCGGGGGACAGTACCTCGATATCGGCCAGGAACAATATCTAGTGCGCGGCCTTGGCCTGGCCCGCACCGTGCGCGATATAGGCAACATCGTGTTGGCCAGCCGGGACGGAATTCCGGTATTCGTGCGCGATGTGGCCGAGGTGAAGGAGGCTCCGGCGCTGCGCTTCGGCGCGGTCACCCGGGACGGCAAGGAGGTCGTGTTCGGCATGGTGTTGCAGCGCATCGGCGAGAACGCCAAGGCGGTGGTGGATGCCGTCAAGACGAAACTGCGCGTCGCGCAGGCCGCGCTGCCGAAAGGCGTGTCGATCGACACCGTGTACGACCGCACCGAATTGGTTTCTAAGGCCGTGAACACAGCGGAACGCGCGCTGATCGAAGGCTCCATTCTCGTTGCCGTTATTCTGTTTCTATTTCTGGGCGAGATGCGCTCGGCGCTGGTCGTCATCGCCGCGCTGCCGCTTGCGATGCTGATCAGCTTCATCCTGATGCAGCGCTGGGGGCTGAGCGCGAACCTGATGTCGCTCGCGGGGCTCGCGGTGGGAATCGGGATGATGGTGGATGGCGCGGTGGTGCTGGTGGAGAACGATTTCCGGCTGCTCTCTCACCATGCCGGCAAGGCGGTTAACCGTACCCACGTCATGCTCGAAGCCGCGCGCGAGGTGATGAACCCGGTTGCGTTCGCAATTCTGATCATCATCGTCGTATTTCTCCCGTTGTTTTCGCTGAGTGGTCTCGAGGGCAAACTGTTCAAGCCCATGGCCATGACAATCACCTTCGCCATGCTCGGTTCACTGGTCCTCACGATGACGCTGGTGCCGGTCCTGTCCTCACTGGTGCTGAAGGCAAAGGAGGAGAAGGACACGCTCGTCGTGCGCTGGGCGAAGCGCCTCTACCTGCCGGCGCTCGAATGGGCGCTGGAGCACAAAAAAAGGGTGATCGCCGCCGCCATAGCGCTGCTCGCCGGCTCACTAGTGCTGCTTTCCCTGCTCGGCAAGGAATTCATGCCGACGTTGCAGGAGGGGAGCCTTCTGTTCCGGGTGACCGGCATCCCGTCGACTTCGCTCGACGAGTCGATCCGGGTGTCGGAACGGCTGGAGCGCGCATTGAAGTCCTTTCCGCAGACCGCGACGTCCGTCGCGATGATCGGCCGCGCGGAACGGGGAGAGTCGGCCGATGTCAATTACGCCGAACTGCTGGTAAATCTGAAGCCGCGCGGCGAATGGCCCGAACCCGTTTCCTATGCCCGGCTTGCCGCTCAGATGCAGGAAAAGCTCGAGCAGGCCGCGCCGTCGGTGGTGATAGCGCTCAGTCAGCCGATCCAGAGCCGCATCGAGGAGGCGATTTCGGGCGTGCGCGCCACGCTCGCGCTGAAGCTTTATGGAGAAGACCTGGCGACGCTCGACCGTCTCTCCGGCAAGCTGAAGTCAGCGCTCGAAAAGGTGCCCGGGGTCGCCGACCTGTCGCTCGAGGCGAACAAGGGCAAGCCACAGCTCCTGATCCGGGTCAATTTCGACGACGCGGCGCGCTACGCGGTGAGCGCGGACGAGATTCTAGAGGCGGTGCAAGCCGGGATCGGCGGCAAGCCGGTGAGCACCCTGCTGGACGGGGTCAGGCGATTCGACATCCAAGTGCGGCTGGCACCCGAATTCCGTGAAAACGTGCGCGCGATTCGTGACTTGCCGCTGCGCACGCGATCCGGTGCGCTCATTCCGCTTTCACGCGTGGCCAGCGTGGAGCTGGATGAAGGCTACTCGTTCGTCCGGCGCGAGCAATTGCAGCGTTACGCCGTGATCCAGATGGATGTCACGGGGCGCGACGTCGACGGCTTCGTAGCGGAGGCCAATGCGTCGATTGCGCAGTCCGTGGAGCTGCCACAGGGATACTGGATCGAGTGGGGCGGCGCATTCGAGAACCAGCAGCGCGCAATGGCCACGCTGGCGCTGATCGTGCCCCTGACTATCGGCCTCATCTTCATCCTGCTTTACACGGCATTCGGCTCGCTCACCTACGCGACGCTGATCATTGCCAACGTGCCGTTCGCGACCATCGGCGGAGTGATCGGGCTGTTCGTCACGGGGCAATATCTTTCCGTGCCGTCCGCCATCGGCTTCATCGCCGTGTTCGGGGTCGCCATGCTGAACGGGATCGTGCTGGTGTCATTTCTCAATGAGCAACGACGGCAGGGGCTGCCCGTGCGGGAGGCGGTGCGCCGCGGCGCGACGCTGCGCCTGAGGCCGGTGCTGATGACCGCTTCGATCGCGATTTTTGGGCTCGTGCCGATGCTTCTTTCGAGCGGCGTGGGGGCGGAAACGCAGCGCCCTCTGGCGACGGTCGTGATCGGCGGCCTGTTCAGCTCGACCGCACTGACGCTTCTGCTGCTGCCTCTGGTTTACGAATGGATCGAAATGCGCAGGGAGCGCAGGGCGGTTGACGATCGCCGACCCACGATCTCCCGGAGCCACACAAATGGAGGTTAGATATGAAAGAGATCAAGGCGCATATCCCCATGCAACGGATTCCCGCGGTCCTCGACGCGCTGCGCAAATCCGGCGTTTGCGACATCAGCCGTGGCAGCGGCTGCTGGAATCTCACCGTCTCGCGGGTCCAAAGGCTGCAAACGAGCGATGATCCGGGACTTCAACACTACGCCTTGGACCTCGCCGAACCTGTCGTCACGGAGGCGAAGCTCGAGCTGCTGTGCACCGATGAGCTTGCGGACGCGCTGGTGGAGCTGATTAGCGAGGCGGCGCGCACGGGGCGGCCCGGCGCCGGCTGGATCCTGGTCAGTGAGCTCGCCCGAGTGGTCGAGATCAAATGATCCTATGGCGAACACGAGCAGGTGTGCGGGAACCGTGCTCGGGATAGCAGCGGGTGTAAATCCTTAAAGGAGCGCACGATGGGACACACTCATGCCCGCTCGCGCCTGCCCGCGGATACTTCCGCCGACCACGCGCGCAAACTGCGTATCGCGCTCGCGCTCACGGCAAGCTTTCTCGCGGTCGAGCTTGCGGCGGCATGGTTCACCAAGAGTCTTGCGCTGCTGTCCGATGCGGCGCACATGTTCACCGACGCGGGAGCGCTGGCGATCGCTCTGGTAGCCATCCGCGTCGCTCGGCGCCCTGCCGATCGCAAGCGCACCTTCGGCTACCAGCGTTTTGAAATTCTGGCGGCCGCGTTTAATGCGATGCTGCTTTTCCTCGTGGCAGCCTATATTCTGTGGGAAGCCTACGACCGATTACGCGCGCCAGTCGAGATTCAGTCCGTTCCGATGCTCATCGTGGCGTTTGCCGGCCTTGTCGTGAATCTCATCAGCATGCGCATGCTGGGCAGCGCCAGCGCCGACAGCCTGAACGTCAAGGGCGCATATCTGGAAGTCTGGAGCGACTTTCTCGGCTCCGTTGGAGTCGTCATCGCTGCCGCCGTCATCTGGTTGACCGGCTGGACCTGGGTCGATTCGGGGGTCGCCGCGCTGATCGGCTTATGGGTCCTGCCGCGAACCTGGATCCTCCTCGGGGACAGTCTCAACATACTGCTGCAGGGCGTGCCGGAGGGCGTCGATCTTGCCGCGATCGAGGACGCCTTGCGCGGATTTCCCGGCGTGCAGGAGATCCATGCCCTGCACGTCTGGGCCCTGACCACGGGGCGGCACGTCATGTCGGCCCACCTTGTAGTGGATCCCTCTTCACTGCGGGATGCGGCTTTCCTTGCGCAAGTGTCAGAGGCAATGGAGCAGCGATTCCGCCTGACGCACACCACAATTCAACTCGAGTCGAGCGAAGCCGAATCACCCCACTGCTGACCTTTCGTCCGGCAGCGCGGCACGCGCTTGCGGGCCGCGACTGACAAACAATTCGGGTGGCCCGAATAGCCGCCTCTACTTGGCCTCCAGCCGGGCCAGCGCATCGCGCGACAGGAACAGCGTCGGATCCACCCGCGCATTGTTGAGGCTCACGCCCCAGTGCAGATGCGGGCCGGTGGCGCGGCCGGTCTGGCCCACCAGGCCGATGACTTCGCCGCGCGCCAGCCGCTGCCCCTTCTTCACCAGGATCTTCTCCATGTGGCCGTACATCGTGACCAGGCCCTGGCCGTGATCGATCATCACCATGTTGCCGTCGAAGAAGAAATCGCCGATTGCGGCGACGCGCCCCGGCGCGGGAGCGCGGATCGGCGTGCCGGCAGGCACCGCGATATCGATTCCGCTGTGCGGATTGCGCGGCTCGCCGTTGAAGATTCGGCGCAGGCCGAAGGGACTGCTCACCGGGCCCAACACCGGCAGGTCGAACCGGAGCGGCACGCTGGTCCTGGCGTGCCACGCAGAGAGGGCCGCGTGAATGATTGCGGATTCGCGCCGGATGCGCTTGAGGTCGAGCGCGTTCGGGTCGACCTTGCGTTTGTTCTCGATCGTGACCCGCTGCACGGTGTACTGCTTGTCCTGAACCGTGAAGCTCAGGCTGCGCTCCCGAACCCGTATCGCGTAGCTGCCCGGCTTGGTATCCAGCGGGATGCCCACCACCGCGAGCCACTCCTGCTCGCCTTTGAGCACCATCACCCGATCGCCGTTGAAATAGGCGCGGGGCGCCTCGGTGCCGCCGCGCTGCAGCGGAACGATGGCGACCCCGCCCGGTACCGGCTCTGCATGCGGCAGATCGGCGGCATGCAGCGCGCCGGAGGAAAGACCCAGCAACAGCACCAGGAGAGTCTTCATGCCGCGAGCGCCTGGCGCGCGATCCTCTTGCGCGTGGCGCGCATGTCGTCGCCGCGCAGCTCTTTCAGGGCGTAGCCGGCGAAGGCG